>CATMQD010000265.1 GCA_950073045.1 uncultured Flavobacteriales bacterium
TTGAAAATAAAGGCTGGCATAATACCAACTTTAGCTCCACCTGGAGTCATAACACCAGGACAGTTAGGCCCTACTAATCGACATTCCTTGTCGGCGATATATTCTTTAACAGTAATCATATCCTTCACCGGAATTCCTTCGGTAATGGCTACGATAACTTTAATACCTGCTTCTGCAGCTTCCATAATTGCGTCACCGGCAAATGCGGGTGGTACAAAGATGATGGATACATCGGCTCCGGTTTCTTTTACTGCATCTGCCACAGTGTTGAATACAGGACGGTCTAAGTGACTCTGACCACCTTTTCCAGGGGTAACACCACCAACTACATTGGTGCCTGCTTCAATCATTTGACCGGCGTGAAAAGTTCCTTCACTTCCGGTAAAACCCTGCACGATAACTTTCGAATCTTTGTTTACAAGTACGCTCATTATTGCGAATTTGGATTTGCCATTAATTGCCTGCGAAAATAAAGCATTAAGGCCTTATCACCTTATAAAATCACTATAAATCCTAGGACTTTATCTCGCTCTTTTTTCCAGTAGCTAAAATTCCCAGACCAATAATCGAAGCTAGAGCACTAGCAACCAATACCGCCATTTTAGCTTGCGTGATCTGAATATCATTATTAAAAGCGAGTTCGGAGATGAAAAGTGACATCGTAAACCCGATTCCAGCCAAGAAAGAAACCCCAATTATTTGTCGCCAATCGGCTCCTTTAGGCATATCTGCAATTCCTAAAACTAGCATCAGCTTGCTAAATAGGCTGATGCCGAGCATCTTACCGAAGATCAATCCGAATATGATTCCTAGTCCAATGCCACTGCCAATAATACCTATAAAGTCTCCCGAAATTTCCACCCCCGCATTGGCAAAGGCGAAAATGGGCATGATTACGAAATAGACAAAATGATGTAAACCACTTTCAATTTTCTGCAATGGAGCCCGAGCATCGTCACCTAGGTTTTCCATTTTCTCTAAAAGTTGATCCTCTTTATTGGTATTATGCCGCTCATCGAGGCTAGTAGTCCGATCGTAAGCATTAAAAAACTTACGCGCATAATGAATAAAACTACGACGGGTGATTTTAGTGCGCGCAGGAATGGTAAAGGCTAAAAGAATACCTGCAATAGTTGGGTGAATGCCTGCATAAAAGAAAGCCGACCAAATTCCTACGATTCCAAAGAAGGTGTAAAATAGTACCGACCGAACTCCTAAACGATTGGCAATTAGCAAAAAGGCCAATACCCCACCCGCATAATACAATTGCTGTAAATCTAAATTTGAAGTATAAAAGAAGGCGATCACTAGTACCGCGCCAATATCATCAACCACCGCTAAGGAGGTTACAAATACTTTTAAGGATCGGGCGATGCGGTTGCGCACTAAATTAATTAGCCCCAAGGTAAAGGCAATGTCGGTAGCCATTGGAATCCCCCATCCACTTTGGGCTTCACCACTGGTAAATAGCAAATATATAAGCGCTGGTGCCATCATGCCTCCGATGGCCGCTCCAATCGGTAAGGATGCTTTTTTCCAAGAGTTTAAGCTGCCAATTAAAAATTCCCGCTTAATCTCTAATCCCACCATAAAAAAGAAAATCGACATCAAACCATCATTAATTAAATGATGTAGGTTCATGGAGAAATTCCAATGATCGAAATTAATAGTGATTTCTTTTTCCCAAAAATGGTGATACCACTCGGCCCCCCAAGAGGAGTTAGCGGTAATTAATGCGGCTAATGCACAGATAAAAAGGACAAGGCCAATACTGGCATCATTACCAATAAACTTGTTAACTTTTTCCTGTAGGTGGTCAATTGGCTCAGTTTCTTGTGAGTCGTAGTTCATTTTTTCTTTTGCAGATTTTCAAATTTACTATTCGGCCAGAAACCATGGTGATCCGCGACAGCAAAGCGACTAAACTGTTCTTCGCTATACCAGTTTAGCTTTCGCGTTTTACGCACCACTTCGCGATGGGCCTTTTGTTTATAGGCAAATTCACGCATGGCTTCTTCTTGGTTCCAAAGACTAAAAGTAGCCTGTTCAATTAGAGGCCACTCTCCTATTCCTTTCTGGTATAATAAGGATTTTTGATCTTTTATAACCCTAGATACGGAAGGCACGGCCAACCAAAAAGGAATAAGGTGAGTCCATTTAATTCGAGCTCTGGTAATTACCGCCATCCACTCATAGTTTTCAGCTATAGAGTCTCCATTAATTTCAAATGGCTGCTCCCCCTTCCAAGTTCCTTTACTATGGTAAGGTATTAATTGAAAATGCCACCAATAATCTCGCTGTTCTTCTAGTTCTTTATACCAAAGGTTCGAACGCTCAAAGCTTTTCGCGGCATCTTCTGATTCCCATACTTGCAGCAAGGCATATACGGACCAATCGGGTTTAATACTAAAACCCTCTCCTGCACCACTACCAAGTAATTTGTAAAACTTTAAACCGTCCACCTTGGACAAATTTTGATGGGCTATTTGCATCTGCTTAAAAGCCCACCAACGGCTATCGCGATTTGGGAAGTGAAAGAAACTTATGCGAGTAAAGCTCATTTAGGCTTGAGGTTTTGAGCTTTCTACATTGCGCTCAAATCGAATTTTATAGATCACGGCCTGACCAATAAAACTTAGGCCCGAGTTTATAAGGACCAAGCTTAAGGTGCCCATCCAGAACCAAGATTGAAAACTAGAAAGGGGATTAAACTTAAGAAGCAGGGCTTCGCCAAAAATGCTAAGTCCTGCTCCAACTAATACAAGGCCAATAATGCTAAATAAAAGCCATTTTGATTTTAAACTCATGCGGTTTGTCGGTAGGTTTCGAGCTCTTTAGTAACTAATACAATCTCGCTTTCATTTTGTTGATAGGAAATATCATAAATGAAGTAAATCCGACCGTCATTAGGATCATCAACCACCGAAGTTCTTAAATCCTCATTATAACCCATTGCTTTTAAAACACTTAACGGAATACTTCGAACGTCTCCATCAATAAACTCTTGCAAAATGCGATGATTCTTAATTAACTGCCGGTTGATTTTGGTTAGCTGATTGTTGGAAGGCTGGTTTAAAAAGTTGTGATGAGCGTTGCGGCAATTGTAGTCGCAAAACTTCTTGTCGATTCTCCCAACTAAGGGCGTGTTACAGGCTAAACAGTTTCTCATGATTTTATTTCATTGGTTTATACCTCAAAATAAAATGGTCTTAAACATTTATTAAACGCGTAACACGCCTGCTAGTCAAAATTTGACTTGCAAGAAATGCAAGTACTAAGTATTCATCAGCTTAATAAATTCCTGGATTTTATCATTGGGGACGGTTACTGAGAGCTGATAATGATAAATCAACCACTCGCCTTTTACCTTTCTTAATACCATGGTGCTCCTGCAAGGGCCCATCCAAGTATCGAGAAGTTCATCGCCAATAGCAAGATCGTCTCCAATCATCTGCCAATTGCGTTCGGTGGCTTTAAAGCTCCAAGCTGTTTCTCGCTCAAAGGCAGATTTAGCCCAGGTTCTTAATTCATCCCTTAACCAACGCTCACTAGCATCGGTGCCAATATAAATACCTTCCTTGGCCATTCTTCCAAAAAATGCATCTGCATCTGCGGTGGCCGCGGCTAAATGCCAATTATCCATAATTTTATTAAGCTCCTTTATATTTTGATTTTGAGCACTTAAGAATGTAGTACTGAAGAGGAAGACCCAGAAATAAAGTGATTTCATGATGATTGATTTTTAAGAAATGCTAATGAATAGCCTTTGGTGCTTATTTTGGTGACAAATTTTTTCCCCTATGAAGAGGATTATCAGTTTTACAATTATCGCTTTTGGCTTTCAATTTAATGTATTTGCACAGGAAGATACTAGCGCTACCGCGGAAGAAGAATTCGATTTCTCCGAATTTGAACTAGCCGCCCCTCCTGCCAAAGCCTATTGCAGCAATAAGGTTTTAGGACAAAGTCCCACCAGTTTAATCGGCCTTTTTTACAATTATCAATTACCGCATCAATTAACGGTGGGTCAGCCAGCCAATACAATTCTACACCCTGAAGATACCGTGCAGATCGATGCTGCCCATCAAATTGCTTTGGTAAGTAATTTCCCCATCGTATCGCGAAATAATATCCTTATTAACCTAGGTGTAAATTATCAAAGACAAAGCTATCAGATAAGTGATATTTCTGGACACCCTTTTGCGAGGGAAAGAAATGAGCAAGCTTTACATAGAGCTAACCTAACGCTTACCGTTTTTAAGCCTTTTAATGAGAAGAACTTCTTGCTTACCCAATTGCAAACCGAACTAAACGGCGACTATACCTTTTCCAATATCGATTTCAGTAAATTGCGAGTGCCATTAGCCGTACTTTATGGATGGAAACCTAGCGACCGATTAATGTA
>CATMQD010000266.1 GCA_950073045.1 uncultured Flavobacteriales bacterium
CGATTTTTGGAATGATGAGCTTTATACCTTGGAGCATTTTGTGCGAGTAGAGCTAAGGCAAACTCTTTTGGATTACCACGTGCCAAATAACCATGTGTTTTTTAGCTTATTACTCAATATCTATTTGAAATTTATCGGTTCTCCCGAGCTTTTAGGGCTTCTACAATCTCCCTATCTTTTACGTTTAGTACCTGCCATTTTTCTGGGCTTAAGCTTAGTGAGCTTATATCGAGCCAATGTCAAAATTGGCGGGCAGCGTTTTGCCATACTAAGCTTGTTGGTCTTACTGAGCTTTATGCCTTTTCAAAATTTCGCACTTCAACTGAGGGCTTATGGGTGGAGCATTTTTATGTTTGCGGTGGTTTACTATTCTTTGCTTTCCTATCAGCTTAATCCAAAGCTTAGGTATTTACTTATTTTAACTTTAAGTTCTTGCCTAGCCTTTTATGCCTTGCCTTCTAATTTGTACTATGTTCTGGCGGCTTTGGCTTTCTTGTTTTTTTCTAGTTTATTAAAGGCCTTTAGGTCCTCGCCTTTAAGACTTAAGG
Source organism: uncultured Flavobacteriales bacterium (assembly GCA_950073045.1). Classification (GTDB taxonomy): domain Bacteria; phylum Bacteroidota; class Bacteroidia; order Flavobacteriales; family Schleiferiaceae; genus Croceimicrobium. The sequence goes on from CATMQD010000266.1 coordinate 549, forward strand.
CTGAATATTACCGGCCCATTCTTGCCCTAGTCGCGGGCTTAGGCCTTGGACTTCTTTGTTATTGGCCCATCTTTCAAGCGGTGTTTTTTAACCCTTATGTTAGTCAATCTGATTTCTTCGACTTAAAAACCCTGCAGTTTCATCTTCTCCATCTATGGGAGGCGTTTTCCTATGGCTTAGTCCCCATTTTCATTCTCGCTTCGCTGGCATTATTCTTTAGGATAGGTCCAAAAATGAGACTAGCTCTAGGTTTAGCCACGGCCTTTGTGTTTATCCCTTTGCTCATCAGTTTTGTGAGAGGAGATAATGCGCCTCCAAGGGTTTTTATTCCCGCTAGTCCTTTTATTGCGATTATTGTGGCACTTTTTCTGGATAAGTTAATAGGCTTTTTGGCTTTGAGGAGGAAACTTGTAAGTAAGATGGTTTTCGTTTTTATTCCGAGCTTTTTAGTCGTGAATGCCATCCTGAGCCAGCTGAATTATGAGCAAGAGATAAAACGGAAACTCAGCGTGAATGAGCGTCCACAAGGTTTGTTGTATCAGTTTTACAGTGCTCACTATCATCCTCTTCAAACGGTTCGTCACTTAGATTCCATTTTGGAAATTAATCCGCAGCAAGTATTGGTCATAGGCTGCGAACCGCATGGGATAAAGCATTATCTCCAGGCCCATCAAATAGAATTTGTTCACGATTTTAATCAGCCGCAAAGCTTAGATCGTTTGAAACAAGGTGGACAACCATTCTATTTGATTTCCGACCAATTTATGCCATTGAACCTGAAGGATGTTTATCAAGCAGAGCCTCTCTTAGGGGACCAGTCCTATCATAATCTCTTCCAAGTGTCTTTGGATGATGATTTAATTAGGACAGTAGGTCAGGCTTTAGCTATTGAGGATAGGCCTAGCTTGGAAACAGATATGCTCCATCAATTTCTACTAAAGCAATGGAGTATGAAGCCTTTACAAGAAGAAGGGTCTGAAATGCCATCAGCGAAAGCTCCTAAACGCATCTTACTCGATTTACCCTTGAGCCAATCGGCTTGGATGATTGAGCACTTTCATGAATATCAGATAGATAGTGTTAGCAGATGGCCTGGGTTTCGATTGTTTTGGCTTAGTTTACTACCAGCCGATTCCAACTCCGCACAAATAGTTTTGGATACCAATTTGCTCCGCTTAAATTCTGAAAATGCCTTTTTTAAACTTTACAATGAACAGGGTTTTCATCAATATAAATTCTTTGAATTTAGCGCATTCTGCTCATCTGATTTAAAGGACCCCGGTGTTTTAGCCCTGCAGGTTGATCGTGATGGCGAAAAAGTCCATTGGCAAGCCTGGCATTGGAAAAACTATATACAGACCGAAGACGACGGAAAAATTGTAATCCCTCTAGAACTAGACTATAATTTAAAGCCCAAAGATAAATGGTCCTTTTATCTCTGGGCTCATAATGGTGATTCGGTGATGCTTCGAAATATGAGTTTCCGAGCTTGGTAGCTTTCTTTTAAACTCGCCTTAAAAATTCCAAGGTATCCACATTATCGGCATAATCCCATAGGCGTGGCTTCTGGCTGTCGCCGAGAGGAACGGCAGTTTCCATTTCTTCGATCTCGGAAACAATGCACTGAATTTGCTCGGCCTGCTCTTCTAAGTTCGCTTTTACGCTGGCTAAATCCTGATAGCGCTCGTAATGTAAAACCGAAACGGGCGCATGCAGATTCTCATTTTCCTTAATGATGAAGAAACCATTCTCCAAAAAGTCATGATGCTCCATTAAAAATATCGCCCGGTTATAATCGTAATTATTACCGTACTTATTATGATCGCCGATATACTTGTATTTGTAAAAAGCTTCGAAGATTTTCTGAATATCAAAATCTTGAGGTACATATACCTTAGATACATTGCGACAGCCTAAACCGAAAAAGCGGAATACATCTTCTCCGAGTTTTTCCAATTCATCCTGACTTTCATCTCCCGAAAGGAGGGCCACAGAAGATCGGTTTTTGCGAATAATATGCGGATACTTGCCAAAATAGGATTCGAAATAGCGAGAAGAATTATCGCTTCCGGTAGCAATTACCGCATCGAAGTTTTTCATCTGACCTTCGGCAAACTCCAGCTGCTTAGCAAATTCTGGATTGATGGCCACTAAAATCTGACAAATGAAAGGAATCAGTTTAGCATCATCGGAAGATGGTTTTATGAGCGCTTTATTCCCGCTAATTAAAACCGAGAGTAAATCATGGAATCCTACCAATGGAATATTCCCAGCCATAATAATGGCAATCGTCTTCATTCCGCGTTTATGCTCAAAATAGTCGCGTGGATAGTCGATAGTCCAAGCTTCCAATTGTTCTTTGGTAAGGGCCTTGCTCCATTCTTCCAAGGCAAAGTGCAAGTTCTCCTCGGTAAACCAATGGTTGAATAATTCCGCGTCTTTAATGCAGATGCGGTATTCCTTTAAAAAGTGTTTGTTGAGTTTTTGCAGATCTTCATCCACTCGCTCATCATCGTATTGTGATATAAATCGCCCCAGAATCTGGAATGCTTCTAAGCTTTGCTCTAATGACAGCATTTTCCCGTTTAAGTAATTAAATTTGGGGCAAAAGTAAGAACTGATTATGGCTATTAAGATAACGGACGAATGTATTAATTGCGGAGCATGTGAGCCTGAGTGTCCAAACAATGCTATTTACGAAGGTGCCCAAGAGTGGCGATTCTCGGATGGCACTGGCTTAAGCGGTAAAGTGAAGCCTAAAAGTGGCGGCGAATATGACGCTGATGAGGCGCAGGAACCAGTAGATTATGATGTGTTTTACATTGTAACGGACAAGTGTACCGAATGTGTTGGTTTCCACGAAGAACCACAATGTGCCGAAGTTTGCCCGGTAGATTGTTGTGTACCGGATGAGGACCATGTAGAATCGGAGGAAGAGTTATTGTCGAAAAAGGATTTCTTGCACATCGATTGATACAAAAAGGAAGCATAAAACGTTACAGCCCTATGGGAAGGATTTTTCTCTTAGGGCTTTTTTTGGTTTTTGGTTCAGTCCAAGCACAGGATAGTTTGTCGATTTCCGACTTGGCTAAACTCGGTCGTATTAGCTTAGAGTCGCCCGTTTTCACCGAACGTGATTCTGCCAATCAACAATTTCTAAGAGGCCTTAAAGCCTACCTTTCGGTAGAAGACAATTATCTGAAACCCTTGCCAGAAATAACAAATATGCTGCGCTTGGAAAGTCCGGATAAGCGCTTTGCGATTTACACTTGGCAAAGGCCCGATGCCAACCGTAAGTACGATCGCTTCGGTTTAGTGGCCGGTGAGTTTAAAGGTGAAACCCAAGTAATAGAGCTTAAGGATAAACTATCTTCCATAAGCGACCTTCAATACGAGCGTTGTGATGCGGATAATTGGCCCGGTGCAATTTATTACAGCATTAGACCCATGCCAGGGGAAGATTATAAATACCTGCTTTTAGGTTTAGCCATGGGTAAGCCTACCAACCAAAAGATTATTGAAATCATTAAAGTTGGGAAAAGAGGAAAAATAAGTTTTGGCGAAAAGCATTTCCGGGTTGACGATTGGATGGACCGCGTTTTAAATCGTCCGCCCCGCCGTTTGGTACTTACCTATAATGCCAAATATTCGGCCACTGTACGTTGGAATGAAGAAGCGGAAATGGTAATAATGGAACAATTTATGGCGCTACCTGGGATGCAAGGCCTCGTAGTGGTAACTATGCAGATTATGTTAGCGGCAATGGTTCAAACACATTGACTTTTGATTATCGAGTAGCCAATGGTAATAGTAGCAGCGACCTCGATTATCGCGATACAAC
>CATMQD010000267.1 GCA_950073045.1 uncultured Flavobacteriales bacterium
GCGTAATTGCGCGGGTATAGTATCTAGGTATTCAAAATCTACCGAAAACTGATTATTGCTCACTTGCGGATAGACCTTAGACACCTTTAGCTGCCAGCGGAAACCATTAAGCTCATAAAAAGCCAATTGCCCTTCTTGCACCCGCGAGAGGTAGTGCTCATCTACATTAGCCTTTAAAATGAATGAGTTTAAATCCTCAATCCGACCAATATTCTCACCGCGATTTATGCTTTGTCCAATAACCGGATTAAGGGTAGTAAGCTGACCAGATATCGGTGCTTTGACCTCTAGATTTTCCAGGTTCTTCCGGATCGCATTTAAATTGCGCTCCATCATTTCAATACTTCGGTCTAAGGCTGCTAATTGACGGGCACGGTACTGCTTATTGGTCTCAAAATTCGCTTCTAACAAACTGCGCTTTTCATTAAGGTAAGCATGCCGCGATCGAGAATCTTGAAATTCCTGCACCGCAATCACGCTATCCTTAAAGAGGCTGGTATCTATTTTAAATTGTCGGGAGGCCCGTTCTTGCTCAAAACGCAGATCCAATATTTGCTCTTGCAATTGTCTTTCGTTCAACTCTAGATTCATGCGGGTATTTCTCAGATTATTAATCTGCTCCACAATCTGAGTTTCACGGTTCATAAAGTCCAGCATCAAGGTGGTATTCGCCAATTTTAATAATGGTTCACCTCGCTCTACCCTTTCCCCTGCTTCCACAAAAATGGCCTGCACAGTGCCTCCTTCAACAGCATCTAGGGAAAAGGACACCTCAGGCTCTACTCGAGCTTGAAAGGAGATTACATCCTCAAAAACCGCCTCCTCCACAGTGGCAATGTTTAGCCTTTCGGCTGATAAACTATGGCTACTCGATCCACTTAAAAGGTAAACAATAAGCAGGCTCACGCTAACGATGCCTATCAGGTACCAACGGTTCTTTTGCCAAAAGCTTGGTCTTTCTTCTTTGCTGATTTCGCGATCCAAAATTTTAATTCTTGCGGCCTTAAAGCCAATCTATATGCCACGAAATAAAGCCAACTGATAATCAGTCAACTAAGAGAGGAAAGCACTATTTAAGACAATTTTAGTGTTCGATAATAGAACACTAAGCTGTTCGCTTTCGTAACAGTTCCCGAATTTTGAATTATGAAAAGTCCGGCCCATATTCTTATTATCGACGACGACGATGACCTTAGAGATTCCCTCGCGCTCTATTTAAAGATTCATTTTAATAAGGTACGCACCTTAGGTGATCCACAGGAGATAAACCAAGCTCTTAGTCAGGAAGAACCGGATTTAGTATTGCTAGACATGAACTTCCAACAGGGTCGAAATGATGGCCGCGAGGGTTTATACTGGTTACGACATATTAAAGAATTGCGACCTAATATTATGGTCTTGCTTATTACTGCTTATGCAGATATTGAGCTAGCCATAGAGTCCTTAAAAAGTGGAGCCGCCGATTTCATAATTAAGCCCTGGGAAAACCAAAAGCTATTGGCATCACTCCTGCGGGCTTACGAACTTAAAAACACCAAACATAAACTGCAGCAATTTCAGCAGCAGCAAAATAAGGCTGGGCAGCAAACCATCGACTTATTAGAACAAAGTGCCATTGATCCTGGCAGTCAGAAGGTTTTAAGTCAGGCTAAAAAAGTAGCCCTTACCGATGCCAGCATTTTTATTGGTGGCGAAAATGGCACAGGTAAAAGTTTATTGGCCCAGTACATTCACCTGCATAGTAGTAGAAATGATCAACCTTTTGTAAGTGTTGATTTAGGCGCTATTCCCGAAAACCTATTTGAAAGCGAACTCTTTGGTCATAAAAAAGGCGCCTTTACAGATGCCAAGGAAGATCGTTTAGGCATGGTACATAGAGCCGAGGGGGGCAGTTTGTTTTTAGATGAAATTGCCAATTGCAGTGTAGCCCATCAGCAAAAGCTTTTGCGTTTAATACAAGATCAAAGTTTTCAAATCCCGGGTTCTTCCGAAGTGCAAACTGCTAATGTGCGGATTATTAGTGCGAGTAATGCCGATCTGCATCAAGCGGTAATCGATGGAACTTTCCGACAAGACCTTCTTTACCGCATTAATACAATTGAGTTGCATTGGCTGCCTTTACGAGAGCGACCATCAGATCTTAATTTCTTGATTGAGCATTTCCGGAAAAGCTTTAATCGGCGCTATCAGCGAAACTTAAGCTTTAGCAAGAAGCAAGTTTCGGAAATGGAGAAATACAGCTGGCCCGGAAATATTCGCGAATTAGCCCATAATATAGAGAGAGCGGTTATCCTAGCTGAGGACGGGCATTACCAGGGTGCCATCTGCCCACGAGCGAAAGAAAAGCTTAGTAGCCAGTCGGAGATGCCCTTGGAGCTAAATTTAGAAGAATTGGAGGCAAGGCATATAGAGCGTGTGCTAAACCACCATGATGGCAATATGAGCAAAACCGCGGCACATTTGGGGATTAATAGAAATACGCTTTACCGCAAGCTCGATAAATACCAAGCCCGTTATGAATAGCCGTGCGAAAATATATCTGCTTGTTAGTCAGCTGGCACTTAGCCTGCTTTTGGCTTGGCTGATATTCGCCCAAAAATGGTGGATATTTTCGGCGGCTTGTTTATTTCTATGGTTTTTAAATGCCTGGGGACTATTTAGAGCCCAAAGTAGATTTGAGCGCCATTTGCATAGCGCACTTCAAAATTCAATTGCCGAGGATTTTAATTTCTTCTGGCCCGAAAAGAAGGCCAAAGGAGTGAGACCTCAGGTTTATCAATTATTAAATTTATGGTCGCGGCAATTAAGAGAGTTTAAACAACAAAGGGAGGGTCAAGAGTATTTACTGAGACAGATACTGGATCATTTACCTTTTACAATTCTACTCTTAAACGCGAAGCAGAATTTGCAAGTTTTAAATAGCGGAGAACCCCCACTCCCTGGTGCTCGTAATGAGCTTAGCGCGGAAGATTGGCCCCGAGTATTTCCCTTTTTAAAAAAGTTTATTCATCAAAAAGAAGAAGAGGCAAAGCTCAGCTTAAAGCAAGATGGCGAACAACAATTATGGCTCGCCCGCAAACGAAAAATTAGCAATGGCGATGCGGAGCAAATTTTAATAATCCTAAGTAATCGCCAAAGGGAGCATGAGCAACAAGAGGGCGAGGCATTGGAAAAAATCTTGCATGTGCTTACCCATGAGATCATGAATTCGGTGAGCCCGATTAACTCACTTGCGGATACCATGAAAATTCAGCTGAAGCAGGTCCAAGATGGTGATGGTCAATTTTCATTGGATAGCGAGCAATTTGGAGATCTGCAGAGTACTGCGCAAATAATTCAGCGTCGCAGTAAGGGCTTAATGGGCTTTGTAGAACGCTATGCCCGTTTTGCCCGCCTACCCAAGGTGCAAAAAACAGAAATGCTTTGGCCGGAATTCCTATCCGAATTACAAACTCTCCAGGCATCCGAACTAAACAAGCATGGTATTGAGCTAGAGCTACGACTAATAAAATCCAAACGCCCGCTTTACGCGGATCGCGATTTAATTGGGCAAGTGCTGCTAAACCTGATACGAAATGCCATGGAAGCGCTAGCCCAAAAAGGGGACGAAAAACCAGAAAGGTCGGCAATTATAATCATTGAACTCGACCAGGGCGATGGCTACCATTATCTAAAAATTATCGACTCGGGATCTTCCATTGACAATGATCTGGTAGATCAAATATTCCTTCCTTTTTTCAGCACCAAAAAGCGGGGCTCTGGAATCGGCTTAAGCCTTAGTCGTAAAATAGCTATGGCCCACGGTGGCCGTTTGTACCTGCAGCAAAAAGAAAATTATAAAGCCTTCTGCTTGGATTTACCTTTTTAAAACGAGTGCATTTAAGAGCAAAGGTTTTTAAACCAATGCTCCACTTTATGCTTATACGATTTAGAGAAACTCTTTTAACGAGAAGAAGGACTTAACCAAACGCCGCCAATAATTAGGAAGGCGATTCCGCTCACCATTGGTGGTCGCATCATTTTTCCACCTTCAGGAAAACTAAGGTAAATCATGTAGGCCCCTAGGATTAGGAGTAATACTGCTGCTATTTTTTTCATGTTTGTTGGTGTTAGAATTGGGTTGAAATTAAGGAAATAGAAATTAGTAGGCTTCCGCTTTTTGTGGAAGACCGCTCACTCTGTTCGCTTTTAGACGCTAGACGCTAGATCGGTCGCTGCGCTCCCTGTTAGATTAGATTCTGCTAGGATACTGGTCTCTGCGAACCCAGCTACTTCACGGTTAAAAACTGATCACAGAAAAAAGGATGAACGGATTTGTTTTGTGCTAGTATTATCTCTGTTCCTTCGTATTGAACTAAGTCCCTAGCCATTGCATCTCACA
>CATMQD010000268.1 GCA_950073045.1 uncultured Flavobacteriales bacterium
GGTCAACGCGTCGAGAATCATGACGTTCCGAGCCAATAATAGCTAAACCTCCCGCTGCTTTAGACTCGGCGGTAAGCTTAATATCGGTACCCCTACCAGCCATGTTGGTGGCAATGGTAACGCGTCCTGGGAAACCAGCTTCAGCTACAATTTCGGATTCCCTCTGGTGAAGTTTCGCATTCAATACATTGTGGGGGATTTTCCGAATTTTAAGCGCTCTACTTAATACTTCCGAAATCTCCACATTAGTGGTACCAACCAAAACTGGTCGGCCTGCTTCTACCAATTGGCTAACCTCCTCAATAATCGCATTAAATTTCTCACGCTTAGTGCGGTACACCAAATCCTCACGATCATCGCGAACAATTGGCTTATTGGTAGGAATTACGGTTACTTCCAATTTATAGATATCCCATAGCTCTTCCGCCTCCGTCTCAGCAGTACCCGTCATACCACTAAGCTTATTATACATACGGAAGTAATTCTGTAGCGTTACCGTAGCATAGGTTTGGGTGGCCGCCTCAATTTTTACGTTTTCTTTGGCTTCTATGGCCTGATGTAATCCATCAGAATAGCGACGACCATCCATAATACGACCGGTCTGCTCATCCACAATTTTAACTTTATTGTCCATCACCACGTACTCATTGTCCTTTTCGAACAAGGTATGCGCCTTTAATAATTGGTTCATGGTGTGGATGCGCTCACTCTTAATCGAGTAATCGCGCATAATTTCCTCCTTGCGACTTTTACGCTCGTCATCACTAAGGTTTTCACCTTCTAAAGCCGAAAGTTGTGTAGAGATATCTTCAAGAATGAAGAAGTTTTTATCGGTATCGCCCGAAATAAGCTCGATACCTCGATCGGTAAGATCTATTTGATTGTTCTTCTCGTCGATGGTGAAATAAAGCTCATCATCAACTAAGTGCATATTTTTATTTTGCTCTTGCATGTAGAAGTTCTCTGTCTTCTGCAAAAGCGTTTTCATGCCATCCTCACTTAAGAATTTAATGAGAGCTTTGTTTTTAGGCATACCGCGGTAAACGCGCAATAGCTTTTTGGCGCCTTCCTCTTTTTGCTCTTTATCGCCCGAGGCAATTAAAGTCCTTGCTTCTTTAAGCTCGCGAGTAGCAAGGGCCTTTTGAGCTGAAACCAATTTCACCACATGGGGCTTTAATTGGTTAAACTCTTGGCGATCTCCTTGCGGGGTTGGACCTGAAATAATTAATGGCGTACGTGCCTCATCAATTAATACCGAATCCACCTCATCCACAATCGCAAAGTTGTGGTCTCTTTGCACTAAGTCATCTGGGCTTACCGCCATATTATCCCGTAGGTAATCGAAGCCAAATTCATTATTGGTACCATAGGTGATGTCTGCACGATAAGCTTTCCGTCTTTCTTCCGAATTCGGACGATGCAAGTCAACACAGTCCACACTTAAACCATGAAACTCATATAATGGGCCCATCCAACGCGCATCTCGTCGAGCGAGGTAATCGTTAACGGTAACCACGTGCACCCCGCGTCCTGGTAATGCATTTAAATATACCGGAAGGGTAGATACTAGGGTTTTACCTTCACCGGTCGCCATCTCGGCAATTGAGCCTTTATGTAAAACAGAGCCACCAATTAGCTGCACATCATAGTGCATCATCTCCCAAATAATTTCTGCTCCAGCGGCAGTCCAGGTGTTCGACCAAATGGCTTTATCTCCTTCGATATGCAAACCATCATGCTTAGGAGCTAGCTCGTGATCCATTTCGGTAGCAGTTACTACCAGCTTACCATTTTCCTTCCAACGGCGGGCAGTTTCCTTTACTACTGCAAAGGCCTCGGCTTTAATCTCCTCTAAAACAGTTTCTATTTTCTCGGTAATCGCTGTCTTAAGCTCATCTATGCGCTCGTAGTGTTGCTCCTTTTCTTCAAGCTCTAATTCTTGCTCTAAAGCCTCTCGCAGCCCTGCAATTTCCGCCTCCTCTTTAGCAACGGCTTCTTTAATTTGAGCTTGAAAGCCCGCGGTTTTCGCCCGAAGCTCATCATCGCTTAAATCTTTAAGCTTTACAAACTCGGCATTTACTGCTTCTACAACCGGCATTAAGGCCTTCATGTCTCGGTCACTCTTGGTACCGAATATCTTAGTGAGAATGTTTCCCAACATTATTCCAATTTTTTTAATCCTGCGAAGGAGGGCAAATTTATTAAAAGGTGGCTGCTGTTCATTGAGAATTAAGCCTTTTCCTGATTTTATTACTCCTACTCAGTATTATTTGTAAATTAACTTCGAAAAACCCCCTTGCATGAAAACAGCCCAAATCGTTCTCAATCAGGACGAACCAACCAAACTAGAACCATTAAGCTTTGAGCCCGATTTAATAATTCTTTTCGGTGGAAAGGAACTTCTTCTAAGCAGTTCCCATGTTCAAGAAATACGCCGTAAGTTCCCAGAGGCCATTATGGCAGGCTGCAGTACCGCCGGAGAAATTTCTGGCATATCCGTAAAAGACAATTCTCTAGCCGTTAATTTTCTGAAACTAGAAAAAAGCCAGGTCGTTTATAAAGAAATAGAAATAGATAATCCCGATCAAAGTTTAGACACCGGCTCAGCCTTAATGCAGCGATTTAATACCGAAGGACTAAAGCATATATTCGTTTTATCGGATGGACTAAATGTAAACGGAAGCAAGCTGGTTGAGGGAATGCGCGCAGCTAAGCCGGCAGAAACCGCTTTAACTGGAGGACTCGCAGGAGACGGTCCCAACTTCGAAAAAACATTATTAATTGATAATAATGGAGCCATAAGAGACAAGATAATTATCGCGCTTGGCTTTTATGGCGATATTAATATTACCTACGCCTCTATGGGCGGATGGGATTCTTTTGGAATTGAAAGACTAGTGACCAAAAGTCATAATAATATCCTCTACGAACTTGATGGTCAGCCTGCCCTGGAACTGTATAAAAGCTTTTTAGGGGAGGAAGCAGCGAACCTTCCCGCCTCAGGTTTGTTGTTCCCCCTCAGCATGCGCTATGCCGAGGATCGGGCTCCATTAGTAAGAACCATTTTAGGCATCAGTGAGAAAGATCAAAGTTTAACCTTTGCCGGTGATATTCCTGAAGGTTCCTCCATCAGGCTTATGAAAGCCAATGTAAATCGATTGATTGATGGGGCGGAGGAAGCAGCAGAAGTAGCCACTCAAGGTAAAAACGACTTTGCAATTTGTATTAGCTGCGTTGGACGAAAATTAGTTTTAAGACAATTAGTAGAAGAGGAAGTAGAAGCAGTAAGAGAACATTTAGGCGAAGAATGCCAAATAAGCGGCTTCTATTCTTATGGAGAAATCGCACCTTTTAAAGAAGGAGTAGAATGCGAACTCCACAACCAAACCATGACCATAACCAGCTTTTCCGAATAGATAATTGAAAGCCAACAACCGACATAGGCTATTACGCCGACAAATACGCAAATACCTCGAAAACCCTGAGCAAATTCCAGAGGCTTTTCTAGATGCTGTAGATCGAGCTTATCACGATTTCGATAGAGATGTTCGTCAGGCAGAAAACATTTTAGAATTAAGTTCCAAAGAGCTGTTTATTGCTAACCGCGAACTTAAAAAGCTCGCAGAGACCAAAGCTGCAGAGGCAGATGCTTTAAGTGCCAGACTGGCGAGGATAGTTAATAATGTTCAAGAAGTTATCTTTCAAACCGATGTTAATGGTTGTTGGACCTTCCTAAATTCTGCTTGGGAACGTATTACCGGATATTCCATAGAAGAAAGTTTAGGCACCAGTTTTACAACGATGGTTTACCCAGATGATAAGGAAACCAGCATGTACCATCTTTCGGAACTAGTAAATGGTAGCGAAAGCACCAGCCGTTATAATCTCCGCTACATTACCAAGTCGGGAGAAATTCGCTGGACCGAAGCTATTGTAACCCTCGATATTGATGCCGAAGGTCGCCTCTTAGGGGCCTCCGGAACACTTACCGATATTAATGCCCGCTACGTTGCAGAGGAAAAATTACGTCAGGCAAGTAATAATCTTAATCAAGCACAAACCTTAACTCAATTAGGCTCTTTTGAGCACCCTTTGCAAGCCGAAGGCAATTCCTATTGGTCGGCACAAATGTTTAAACTCCTTAATCGACCCGGCTCCAATGAGCCAAAATTGAACGATTTATTAGAGTCGATAGACGAGCCTTATCGGCAAAAGCTCAAAGAGAGCATACATGCTTTGCAAGAGTATGGCCGTGAAATTGCCATGGAAGTACCTGTTAATCAAGAGCAGGCTTGGATGATGGTTCGCGCTGAAAAGCATAAAGGCAGATTAAATAGAGGGGAGGTAATTACTGGTACC
>CATMQD010000269.1 GCA_950073045.1 uncultured Flavobacteriales bacterium
AACCACCGTCCAGGGGTAGCCACCTGAAACCAGCATTGCATTCATCAAAAAGCGTCCTATTCGGCCGTTACCATCCATATACGGATGAATGAAAACAAAAACAAAATGGCCCAGTACGGCACGCACACTTGCATCTGGCTCCTCGGCTAGCAATTCAAACAAAATTGGCATGGCATCGCGCAGGTCTTCTTTGTTTAGGGGAAGGTGCTGTGAATTGCCTATATAAACCTGATTGCTTCGGTAACCGGCCAAATCTGCCGCTAGTAAAATTCCAGCAGCTACACTGGGGGCAAAAAGTGCTCTAAACCAATCTCCGTGGTCGGCATCTACAACTTCACCTGCATTTTTTCCTTCTAAAATATTAAGGATGCTTTTTTCCACTTCTTTTTGAGCCTCCCAATAACCGCGGGCCGCCATGGCATCTTTTTGCTTTTTATCTGCCTCATTTCCCTCAGCATCCCATGCGCCAGTGCGCACCCTCTCAATCAATTCGGCGTTTACAGTATATTTTTCGATGGACAGGGAATGGTAAGCATCGGTGGTGTACAGGTCCTTGATTTGCGCAAGTGCAACTTTCACATCTTTGGATATACCAGGTGCTTTAGGAAATGCTTTTAGCACAATGGGCCGCATGCTTTGCCACATCAAGCGGATGCGATTAGCATAGGGCGATGTGGTTCTAGCACGAAGTTTGATCGGTGTTGGTGTTTCAAACGGATCACTTTCGCGCACATCGTAGCCCGCGGCGCTCATGGTTTTAAGTAAATCATCGGCAATTTTGTCCTGCCCCAAATTTCTGTAGGCCCCTGCTAATCTCCCCGCTATTTTGGAATGTCCTCCGTTTAAAAGGATGCTTAATAACTGAGACGAATCTTTTACCATCATCAAAGCGGCGCGCGCATCTATCGCATTTTTTTGAAACGTAGAAGGCATGCAGTGTACGATAGCAGACTCTAAACTCAAGGCTCTTAAACCATTAAAAGGATGAATTTGGGCCACCTCGGGCAAGGAAGATTTCATCACAAAAAGGGAGGTATTGTAAATCAGCTTGGTTGCCGTATTATTTCCTTTTGGAGCGCGAATAATTAACTGACTAGGGACAGTTGTAGAGCCAGCGTGAAGCATTAAAGACTGTTCCGCAGAAATACAATAAGCGTCTCCAAAACGGGCCTTCAAATACTGAGCGCAAAATGCCCAATACGAAGTAAACCAGGCAGTGCTTTCTCCGCCAAGCGGATTGTTTGGTATAGCGACATACCAACCATTTAGCACTTCGTTTAGAAAGCCATTCTTGACTAACCTTTCCCGGTGGACCCTGCCCAATTCACCTTTTGTTATCGCCACTACCCCATTATCTTGGAGCGCTTGGAGCTTCTCTAAAGACTCAGCTAATTTTTCACTTGGGGATGCCATAAGCTAGTTCAAACGTGTCGATGTTACCAATTAACGCCGTGCGATTATTATTAAACAAAGATGTGCTATTATTATTAATCTATGTCGTGCGGTTCTTATTAATTTTAGCTTTACCCCGTACTGTAAAGCTCCTTTTCCAATTCCTTAATTGCCTTTTCAAAATCCGCCTTTTTACCAAAGGCACGTACTAGCTCAGTAGGTGAGCCAAGTTCGTTTAGGGGGTCTACTTTTAGGGTTTTACCTGATTCAAGCGTGGTAATTCCTTCGTCTTCGTATTTGTTTAAAAGGGCTTTTAAGACCTCACGTGCCTTTCCTTGGTATTTAGCAAAGTAATTTCGCTTCCGCACTTGGTCTGCACGTTCTTTGCGAGTGAGCGCGGGCTGATCAAAGGCAATATGGCAGATTAAGTCGAAGGCATCCATATCCTTACCCACTTCTTCCTTCAAAGCCTCTAGTAAAACGCCTTGCTCTGCAAGCTCAGCAAATAGCAATTCCTTTTTCTTGGCGCTGGACCATTTTTGCAGAAACTCGTCTAAGGAGCTAAAGGCCTTACCAATATTCTTACGTGTATAATCTTTTAAAGATTCGGTGATTAACTTCAATTAGCACCGTAATACTGCACTCTTTCATTGGCCACAGAAACCGGAATCTGATTGATATAATACTTTCGCGGCGGTCTTTCCTCATCATCTATATCAATATCAGGCACCTCGCCTTCTTCACCAGGCTCATTACTTTCTGCGCTTGGGTTAGTATCAGGTTCGCCATCGTCATCAATAGGATCTGGAGGAACGGGATCATCCTCTGGTCCCGGCTCATAAATCTGCACTGGGTCACCATCAAAGTCAGGATCGGCAAAAAGGTTAGTCGCCTTTCTAAAATCCATGATGCTGAAATACAATTTACCTTCCTCCTCTCTTATTCGGGTACCTCGACCAATTATTTGCTTAAACTCGGTCATGGAACCGATACTTGCTTCAAGTACGATGAGCTTCACCATTTTGGTATCTATACCTGTGGTTAGCATTTTTGAAGTTGTAGCAATCGCCGGAAAACGCTCCTCCACATCGGTAAAGTTGTCTAGCTCTTGCTTACCATACTCATCGTCGCCGGTAATTTTCACTACATAATTACGGTGCTGCGCTACTAAATCCGCATTCTCGTTAATTAGAGCCGTGCGCATTCGGTTGGCATGATCAATATCCACGCAGAAAACGATGGTCTTGGCAAAGCGATCGGTCGCCTTTAGGTACTCGGTAATTTTCCGCGCAACTAAAGATGTGCGTTCATCAATTACCAGGTTCCGATCATAATCCTTGGTGTTATAAATTCGGTCTACTACCTCATGGCCATATTTATCAAGTAAACCGCTAGTAGGTCGCCAGCCATCATCCACAGTAGTGTTAATGCGAATCACCTTATAAGGAGCTAAAAAGCCATCGTCGATCCCCTGCTTTAAAGAGTAAGTGTAAACCGGTTCTCCGAAGTAGGAAATGTTGGAAATATCTCTTGTCTCTTTTGGCGTGGCGGTTAAACCAATCTGGGTAGCCGAGCTGAAATAATCTAATACTTCACGCCAGGCTGATGCTTCAGAAGCACTCCCTCTATGGCACTCGTCAATCACCACTAAATCAAAAAAATCGGGACTGAACTCCTTATAGGCGTTTTTAGCTTCATCGTTACTGGTTAAACCTTGATAAAGCGCAAAATATATTTGATACGACTTATCAATTTTGCGGTTTTTAATGATATGCATGATATCATTTCCGAAGGGCGAAAAATCGCCATTCTTCGTTTGGTTTAGCAGTGCATTTCGATCTGCCAAAAACAAGATTCGCTTTTTAATCTGAGGCTTCCACAAACGCCAAATAATATTAAAAGCGGTATAGGTTTTCCCCGTTCCAGTTGCCATTACAAGTAAGATACGCTCTTGTCCCTTGGCAATGGCTTCCACCGTTCTATTTATGGCATTCGCCTGATAATACCTTGGCGACATTCCACTATCATCGGAGTAATAATCGTGTTCAACAATTTCCCGGCGTTCTGGGCTATCTAAGTCTTTAAACCGCAAGTACTTTTGCCAAAGTTCTTCTGGCGATGGAAATTTATCCAAAGGTATTTCGGTCTCTACCTTCTCAGAATTGGTTTTATCATGAAAAAGAAAGGCATCACCATTGGAAGAGAAAACAAAAGGTAGCTGCAATATATCAGCGTATTCAAGCCCCTGTTGCATACCATCTCCCAATGCTTTCTTATTATCCTTGGCCTCAATTATCGCTATTGGAATATCCTTCTTGTAATAAAGAATATAATCGGCTCTTTTTCTTTTTCCTCGTGTATGGAGTTTGCCTTGCACAATCACCCTTCCGTCGGTAAAAGAAAGCTCTTCGCGTACTTGCTTTTTAATATCCCAACCCGCCGCTTTAAGAGCTGGGATAATAAACTTCGTACAGATGTCTCTTTCGGAAAGTGATTTTTTGTTCATTATCAGGTTAGTTGGGCTAGACTAAGCGAATTAAGCAAAACGAATTTCTAAAGTAGTAAATCCTTTGCATTGAAATCAATGATTAGAAACGAATTACAAAATAAATGTTCCAAAAAATGAATAATCCTTTGAAAGCAAAGCACAAAAATGAATACGAATCTTGGGCCTGTGAATTACCACAAGGTGTAATAATTTGTTAATCCTAAAGGATCAATTACATTTTCGTAAAAAACTCGCTATAAAATCATTCCTCATTATTGTTTCTCTGATATGATGTAAACTTATCCTCTAAATACTTCTTAATGCTAGGAGCAAAATATTGGCGATGATCCTCTTCTGAAATGAGATCACTTTTATGATTATTACAGAGATAACAAGCAAGAACACAATTCTCGGCACTGTATTCATTCCCTTTAACATCTCTGCGCTCTAACTCTAAGGTCCT
>CATMQD010000270.1 GCA_950073045.1 uncultured Flavobacteriales bacterium
CCTTTATAAGGCTCTGGCTTACGGAATGAACGGATCTTGGCCGCTACCATTCCTACCAATTGCTTATCATGACTTTTCAAAATCACGATAGGGTTTTTACCTTTATCAGATACGGTTTCAACTTTGATTTCACTAGGTAACTCAATCACAATGTTGTGAGAATATCCTAGGGCAAGATCCAAACGCTGACCTTGGTTAGAGGCACGATAACCTACACCTACCAATTCCAGTTTTTTCTCAAAGCCTTCAGAAACACCAATCACCATGTTATTGATTAATGCACGATACAAACCATGATTAGCACGGGTTTGCTTTTCTTCGTTACTGCGGCTTAAAGTAATGGTTCCGTCTTCAACGCTAAATTCAAGATCACTGCTGATCTCTTGCTTTAGCTCGCCTAATTTTCCCTTAACGGTAACCACACCATCCTTGAAGCTTACTTCAACGCCGGCGGGAACACTTATCGGGGCTTTACCTACTCGAGACATTTCTTAAATTTTAGTATACGTAGCAAAGAACTTCGCCACCTACATTTTCTTTACGGGCTTGCTTATCAGTCATTACTCCTTTAGAAGTAGACACGATAGCGATACCCAAACCGTTAATTACTCTTGGCATAGTAGAGCTACCTGTGTAAGTACGCAAACCTGGCTTACTTACGCGCTTCAAGGAACGAATAGCTGGCTCATTTGTAATACGGTCATACTTTAAAGCAATTTTGATCGTACCCTGAGGGCTATCGTCAAGAACCTTGTGATTAAGGATATATCCTTGGTCCTGAAGTATGCGGGTGATTTCCAACTTCAAGTTAGAAGCGGGAATCTCTACCACTTTGTGTCCAGCCATCATGGCATTACGAACACGGTTTAAATAATCTGCAATTGGATCTGTAATCATCTTAAATACCTTTTTACCAACTGGCTTTTTTAACTCCGGGAATTAAACCTTGATTGGCCATTTCACGGAAGGTTACCCTACTAACTCCGAACTGGCGCATGTAGCCACGAGGACGACCGGTAAGTTTGCAACGATTGTGCAGACGTACTGGAGAAGCATTTTTAGGAAGCTTTTGTAAAGCCTCATAATCACCGGCTTCTTTTAGCTCGGCGCGCTTCTGGGCGTACTTTTCTACCAGCTTTTCGCGTTTGCGCTCACGCGCTTTCATAGATTCTTTCGCCATAACTTATTTTTTGAAGGGTAAACCAAAGTTCTTCAATAATGCCAAAGCTTCTTTATCGGTATCTGCGGAAGTCACAAAGGTGATATCCATACCAGTAATGCGAGGCACTCTATCAATATTGATTTCTGGGAAGATGATCTGTTCGGTAATACCTAAGGTATAATTACCACGACCATCAAAGCCATTATTCTTGATTCCGTTAAAATCGCGGATACGAGGTAATGCAGACCAAAGCAAACGCTCTAGGAATTCGTACATACGCTCTCCGCGAAGGGTTACTTTAGCACCGATAGGCATTCCCTTACGAAGCTTAAAGTTAGAGATGTCTTTCTTGGAGTAGGTGGTGATTGCCTTTTGACCAGCAATCATCGTCATTTGCTCTACTGCCTGTTCTACCAGTTTTTTGTCTCCGGTAGCCTCTCCTACACCTTGAGAAAGAACGATCTTTTTCAAGCGAGGAACCTCCATGCGATTCTTATAACCGAACTCTTCAGTAAGAGCGGCAACAATCTGCTCCTGGTATTTAACTTTTAATTTGGTAGAAAAATCCATTACTTGATAATCTCTTGAGTTTTCTTAGAATAGCGTACCAGTTTACCGTTCTCATCTGCCTTACGACCAATGCGGGTAGCTTCACCTGTTGCAGGATCAACTAGCATTAATTTAGAAAGGTAGATTGGAGCTTCGGTTTCTTCGATTCCGCCTTGAGGATCGGTAGCGCTAGGTTTCTTGTGCTTCTTAACCACATTAATCCCTTCTACGATAGCCTTTCCAGCTTTAGGAAGCATTTCCTGTACGGTACCTTCCTTGCCTTTATCCTCGCCGGAGAGAACAACTACCTTGTCACCTTTTTTGATATGAAATTTAGCCATTGCTCTTTCGTTTAAAGTACCTCTGGGGCAAGTGATACAATCTTCATATACTGCTTATCACGAAGTTCACGAGCTACTGGTCCAAAGACACGAGTACCACGCATTTCGTTTTGAGCATTTAACAACACACAGGCATTATCATCGAAACGGATATATGATCCGTCTGGACGACGTACTTCTTTACGAGTACGCACCACTACTGCGGGGGATACCTGTCCCTTTTTAGCGTTTCCGGAGGGGGTAGATTCTTTGATCGAAACCACAATACGGTCTCCTACAGAAGCATAGCGACGACCAGTACCTCCCAACACACGGATTACTAGAACTTCCTTGGCTCCAGTGTTATCCGCTACTTTAAGTCTTGATTCCTGTTGTACCATCGCTTACTTAGCTCTTTCAATGATTTCTACTAATCTCCAGTTCTTGGTCTTGCTCAAAGGGCGAGTTTCCATGATACGCACGGTATCACCGATATTGCACTCATCCTTTTCGTCATGAGCATGAAACTTCTTGGTAAGCTTAATAAACTTACCGTACATAGGGTGCTTTTGCTTTTTCTCAACCGCAACTACGATAGACTTAGTCATCTTGTTGCTGGTCACCACCCCTATACGTTCTTTACGCAAGTTTCTTTTGTGATCCATCTTGAATAATCTTATTAAGATGCACTAACCTCTGCACGAGCCTTAAGCTCAGTGCTCAAGCGAGCGATCAACTTTCTTTTTAATTTCAATTCCGCTGGATTCTCTAGCGGAGAAATGTGATGCGCCATGCGCAACTTGTCGTAATTGATCTTTTCCTCAGCGATTTGCTCAGTGATCTCTTGCGTGGTCATTTCTCTAATTACAGATGCCTTCATCATTCTTAGTATTAGGCACCGGTATAATCCCGGCGAACAATAAACTTACATTTTACAGGTAGCTTTTGCGCAGCTAAACGAAGTGCCTCTTGAGCGATATCGTGGTTCACACCATCAAGTTCGAATAAGATACGACCAGGCTTTACTACTGCTACCCAGTGATCCAAAGCACCTTTACCTTTACCCATCCGTACTTCGGCTGGTTTCTTGGTAATGGGCTTATCTGGGAAAATACGGATCCACAACTGACCCTCACGTTTCATGTAACGGGTGGCAGCAATACGAGCTGCCTCGATCTGACGGGAAGTGATAAACACTGAATCCATGGCTTTCAGACCGAAACTACCGAAAGCGATCTCCGCACCGCGCTGGGAATTACCCTTCATGCGGCCTTTAAACTGCTTTCTGTGCTTTGTTTTTTTAGGTTGTAACATCTTACAATATTTTAAGCGCTATGCTTATTTTCTCTTTCTTCTGTTACGTGCGCCACCAGCGTTATTACCACCGCCGCCGCCAGTCTTTTTCTGGCCAGCAAATGGATTGCTTAGGTCGCGTTTTCCGTATACTTCACCTTTCATGATCCAAACTTTGATACCCAAACGACCATAGGTAGTATGAGCTTCGGTCAAAGCATAATCAATGTCTGCGCGGAAAGTGTGCAAGGGTGTACGTCCATCCTTATACATCTCAGAACGTGCCATTTCCGCACCGTTCAAACGTCCAGAAACCATTATTTTGATTCCCTCAGCTCCCATACGCATCGATGCAGCGATAGCCATTTTCACAGCACGACGGTAAGAGATACGTCCTTCAATCTGGCGCGCGATAGAATCGGCAACCAATTTGGCATCTAGTTCAGGACGCTTGATCTCAAAAATATTAATCTGAACTTCTTTCTTGGTAAGCTTCTTAAGCTCTTCCTTCAATTTATCTACTTCCTGGCCACCTTTACCGATGATAATTCCAGGACGACTGGTTGTAATAGTAACGGTAACCAGTTTGAGCGTACGCTCTATAATGATACGGCTAACACTAGCTTTGTTAAGACGAGCGTAGAGATAATTACGGATTTTGGCATCTTCCGCAATTTTATCACCGTAGTCACGTCCACCGTACCAGTTGCTGTCCCAGCCGCGGATAAATCCTAAACGATTTCCTATTGGATTAGTCTTTTGTCCCATGGGTCTATTCGTTTGTTTCTTTAGGTTCTGCGGCTACTTCTGCTTCTTGACGAGCATTTACCACAATGGTTACATGATTACTGCGCTTACGAATTCGGTGTGCACGACCTTGCGGAGCAGGCTGAATACGCTTCAACATACGAGCAGAGTCAACCTGTACACTAGATACATATAAACCAGCATCTTCGATACGCTCACCTTCATTCTTCTGTTCCCAGTTGTTGATGGCAGAACGCAATAATT
>CATMQD010000271.1 GCA_950073045.1 uncultured Flavobacteriales bacterium
ACATTGTGCGGAAGATTTCGGGATGAACGCCACGGACTTTATGAAGCTGATGGTGGACAAGGAACGTTTGGAATTGGTACGCACCGAATTTGAAGTAGTAAAGAAATGGGGCATCACGGGATTTCCGGCTATGGTTTATCAAGAAAAGGATAAAGCCTATTTAATTGCTCGTGGCTACCAAAGCCTTGAATCTTTAGAAGAAAATCTGAAAAGAATTAAGGAAGGGGTTTGATTGGATGAGCAAAGCTTTAATTGGGAAAGCAATAAGCTCCTGGACCATCACCCTGTTTTTAAGTAAATAGGGATAAGCTGGTAGGGCCTATTAAGAAAGCTCCTTTTACACCGATTCTGCATAAGCTTCTTTCATCCAACCTTTTAACTCTGCATCTACTTCGTCTATGGAATTCAAAACCACTCGATGACTACACATAGTGCCGAAGGGTCCAGAATCTCCTAGCCGCTCTCCTGCTTCTCGATCTTTAAACTTAAAGCCAAGGTCAATTCTGGTTTTGGTTGCTGGTTTTATCAGTAAAAACTGACGTTTACGAATAATGCTTACGCTGGTCTTTTTAGGGCTAATAGTAATGTCATCGCCCAGTTTTTTCACTTCGGCCATAAGGGCCTCGTAGATGGGAAATAAACTTTCTTTACCTTGATATTGAGCACTTACTAAATCTTCTTCGGAGGAATCATCTTGACGAAAAAGGCTGACAATGGTATTTGCAAATCCGTGGCTCACCCCATATTCTCCTTTAAGGTGTTTTACCATTTCCCCGTGTTTTTCGAGTCCAGCCGATTTTAAGGTTTTTTTCCACTCTTCTAAGGACTTACCCGTTTTTTCGGGCATATTGTCTATCATGGTTTTTAGTGCCTGTTCCATAAATTATCTTTCAAACTTTAATTGCCTTCCTTCTTGGGCCGCCCTTTGATCCATGGAATTTCCTATCGCAATTCCCAAGGTGAGCCCAATGGGTAAACCAATCCCCAAAAATGCCATGTTTTCCAAAATCAAACCAAAGACCACTCCCATCGGAACACCAAAAACGGACATTCCTAAAGCCAACCATCGTAGACGATATTCATTTTTAGGTACTACATTCATTTCTTTCTCCAGCACCCTTAAAATGCCATTCATCTTCTTACGGGCTAAAGAAATCAGTTTCGCATCAGAACCCTGAAAAACATTAAGCTCTTGCACGGAACGAACCATTTCCTCTTGCACTGCGGGTTTAAGCTCCATTGTGCCCAGCTCCTCTATTAATTGCCGCAGCTTGTCCCAGGTTTTTACCTTTCGAGGGCTATCGAAAGTCTCACTGCCTCTATTTAAAATCATGGCTTGGCTTTTAAGGGTTTCAAGGATTTACGAATCAGCTTATAAGCCCAATCGTAATGACTGGAGGTGGCAGAAATAAAATAAGCTCCTAAAGAAGTGGTACCCGTCCAAGGATAGCGCTTTTTCTCAAAGAGCTCCTTATCACTATGTTTTTCAATCAAGCTATAAACTTCTTTATGACTCTCATTAAACCATTTTAAAGCCTGCTCTAGGTTGGTATCCTTATAATATTCCCAAATTCTATGATTTAAGATGGAGGTATCTTTCCAAGTATAGCCTTTAGCGGGCATCTCTGGCTTGTTACCGGTCATCCCGATTTGATACCAATCCATCAGCATTTTATGCCACTCATGTAAATGACAAATCACATCTGAGATATGGCGATTCATAGTACCAGGGGGAAACTCTTTTTCTTGCAGTTCAGCGCTTTGATCGCTTATTAATTTGAGGAGTTTACGATAATTGGCATCTGCCAAATGCAATAGCTCCGGTTTAGAGGTAGGTCGTGGCATGGCAATGATTTCTACCTCTAAGTTAGCAAATAGATGGCAAGAATGAAGTGCTACTTGAAGCAATCAGCTTCCTTGTTATGCAATAAGTATTCAATCTATAGATTTCCATTTTCCCTTTACAAAATACATATTGTGGTAAAATTTGGAATGAAAGACCAAATAAAAAGACCAAACATCACGATAGGTAGTAGGATTGAGGTTTAAAGTTCCGTCCCAATTGTCTAATTGCAAAATTAAGCGGCGAGAATCTCCTAAGGTGGTAGTGCGAGCCACACCTCTATAGGTTTGCAAGACCTCCTCCCCATTAGTTCGATAAAAGAATAGCGAATCATCGTCTCGTATCACAAATCGAAAGTGATTGTATTGCCAGTCTGCATCTGGACCTGGAAACATAGTACGGTCTATTATATACTCCCCCTGGTAGTCATCTGGCCCCAGCCGAGTTTTGGTGAAGAAGGCCCATTTAATAAAACTGATAGTTACACCAAGCATCACTAATACTGACCAAACTCCAATTAAACTTAAGATGTATTTTGATTTCTTGGTCCGTAGATAAGCTACAACCAAAATGAGGCTTAATATCCCTAGAACAAGGATCAAAGCGAAAAACACAAAGAGCATCATAAAACAGCTAATACTAGGCGGATACTAAAAACCACCACAATTACCCATTCGAGGCGAATGAGCAACCATCGATTTTTAAGGAAAAGCTGTAAAAGAAAATCAACTAAAAGCGCCAAAATAGCTATGAAACCAAAACCCAAAAGGGAAGCTAACAGAAGCTGATCATTAAAGTCGGGGAATTTATAAAGGGCAAAAATTAAAAGCCCTAAGAGGGAAAATGCGGCCGCCCCATTTAGAGGACTCAGTCGGTAAGTCATTTTTAAAGCGTATCAAGGTCAAAGGTATAAATGCAGGGGCGCTCTTTATAGTGACTATCAGCACTTCCCTCATTAATCCACGAACCATGAAGATGAACTTTATACTGATTGTATTTGCGCTCCACCTTAACCGAATCGCTTAGTTCGGTGCATGGAAATGGCAAGTCAATTTTTTGCATGAAAAGGCCATAGTTAATCTTGTAAACCTCAGGCGGAGCAGCGGGAGCGAGGAATCCTGTGTACTCTTCCTGGATCACAATTTCATCATCGGCATAATAGCGTTGGGGATAAGAAAATAGCGTTGAAATAAAGGTCAAATTTAGGAGAGGGATCAGCATTACAATCGCCATGGAAATCGGGAAAACCTGCAGGAATTTAAAAAATAGGTACTCCTTTTTACTAAAGTGAACCTTTCCCAAATTGTAAACTAAGACGATTAAAATAAGGGTCGCTAAAATTGGATAAGTATCCAACCATCGCCATCGGATAAAGCCATAATCAGAGAAGTAGAAGTAAAGCTTAAGAAGCGCAAAGAAGCCGCTTAAGGCAAGAAGGGCCTTTAGAATACTTAGAACTTTAGCAGAAACACTAAGGCCAATCCGATTGAGTATTACCCCTAAGGCGATTAGAACCAAGGGGGCGATAAAGCCAAAAACAATTATCATGCTTTAAAAAATTTCGGTAATCATACAACGGGCACTTCCACCTCCCACCTTTTCTATGGTGTGTATGTTTACCGGACAAAGCTCCACAAATCGGTTTAATTGACCGAGCTGCAATTCATTAAAAGCATCCAAGGAGGTTTTAGACAGCACCAAAATGGGCTTGTCGCCGCAAGAGCGTAGTTCTAAAACATTACCACAATAGTGCTTCACCTGCTCTTCTGATATTAAGATTATGGTTTTACCACTTTGGTGCAAGCGATCCATTACCCTGTCTCTTTCGGACTTATGGGCTATAAGTTTATCACAAATTACTGCGAACCTAGCTCCAATGCTAAGCAAGACGTTGGTATGGTAAATGGCTTCTCCTTTGCAATCTAAAGTTTCAAAACTGATGAGTTCATAATCTAAAAGCTCACAAAATTCCCGCAGGGGCTTTAAATGTGTTCGAGGAGAAATTGCAGCGTAGGCAATTCGATTTACACGATCTAAAACCAAACTGCCGGTGCCTTCTAAATACAGCCCCTGTTCTTCCCTTTTGCTAAGATCAACAAGCTGCTTTATTTGAAAGGTTTTTTGCATGCATGAAATAAGCGATTCTCTACGCTCCCATCGGCGATTCCTAGCCTTCATAGGATGTAAAACCATTATTCCCTTACGGTGAAAAGAAACCCAATTGTTTGGAAAAACAGCGTCGGGCTTTTCAGGTAAGGCGGTATCATCCGCGACCAACACACGAACTCCAAAGGCTCGAATTGTGCTTACCATTTCATCAAACTCCTTTAAAGCCTGATCTTGCAATAAATCTGGGTTTAAGTCTACTTGAGCCTGGAAACTATTACAATGGGCAGTTTCTGCATTGTAGCCAAAATGAGCCGGACGGATCATTAAAATTTGGTTGGTACTTTGA
>CATMQD010000272.1 GCA_950073045.1 uncultured Flavobacteriales bacterium
GTTCATTGTACAAAATGAGCTCTCCTCAATCTTGAAAATCCTTTCATCCTTTCTTCCGTGTTCAGTTTTTAACCCCAAAGCTGCAAAGTTTCGTTTGGTAGTTTAGTAATCCAGGACTCTTCTAATCCAGTAATCCTTCTACCGTTTTAAGGTTTATACTACGTATCCACTTCACTAGAATCTTTAAATTGCGGAATGAATCTAAGAAGCCTGTTCTTCATTTTTTTGCTCATTTCACTCTTTAGCTCTTGCGGCATTGTAGACTATTTTAGAGTTAAAGAGCTTTCAAACTACCAAGGTCAGACATGGTCAAGTACTGTGTCCTCGGATGAAGCTAATAGCGCGACTCTCTGCAATACAGTAAGTTTGAGTGCGATAAAGGATCGGTACTTAGAACGGATTGCCGCAAATACCGATACCACAGGGATCCGGAATATTATACTTTGTCGGCAAGAAGGTGCGGTTATTGAAGTTTTAAGTTTCTGTGAACCAAATCAAAGTAAGAATATTATAGCGGCTTTTAGTCAACGTAAAGGTCGTTCCATTTTTAAGTAGGATCATGCTAGGAATCTTAATCGCTTTAGCTCTCTCTTGGGCTATTCTTCACTTTTTATTTAAAGGTAATTTAGAGGCCCTAGGTCTTACTCCAAATGGAAAAAGGCTAGGTGAATTTTTCCTAGGAATGCTAATTAGTATTTTGCTAGCTCTCGGAATGCAATACTTAAAATGGATCTTTACTGGTGGCAGTTATGTTTTAAGCAAAGAAGGGCCTTGGCAGGTAGCCATCCACGGTTTGTTTTTAGATTTTAAGTCAGTCTTCACCGAAGAGTTAATGTTCCGTGGGGTGCTCTTTTATGCACTGATTCGAAAGCTCAGCCTTAATTGGGCCTTAGCTATTTCTAGTATCTCTTTTGGAGTGTACCACTGGTTTTCTTATGGCATTTTTGGACAATTAATCCCCATGATTTTTGTCGGTGCTGGTACAGCATTTATGGGATTTGTATGGGCCAAGGCATTCCTTAGAACAAGATCCATGTATTTGCCAATAGCCTTGCATTTAGGCTGGAACTTCTTTCACAATACAATATTAGGTCAAGGGCCATGGGGCACTGGAATCTGGACCTTACAAGGAGCGGAACAGGCTAGCCCAAACTGGATTGGTTTAATAAACCTATTTGGTATTCCATTAATTGTTTGGGGGCTTTTGAACTTCTGGCCAAGTATTGATGATGAGCTGAAGGATAAGCGATTTAAGGAAGGTATTTAATTTTGTACTGGTTAAAGGAGCTCGGGCTTTTAGATGGACTGAAGCTTTCATTACAGTAAATCGAAGCTTTGTTTTTGCAGATTTTGGCCTTTAGATGAGAGCCTCTAGCTGAGAGATCGCGTTTAGCGCTTGCAGTGATTTGATATTGTGTTGTTTGCTTCAAATTATAGAGGTGTGAGACCGAGTAAGGGCAAACCATTCTTCTCTCAATCTTGGAAATCCTATTCCACATTCATTAAAACCTTGATCACAGTCCCTTTTCGAGGTATCAGCCTGCGTTATAGAGTATTTTTATAAAGCGGATTTAATATCTTCCCCAATCACCAAAATCCTCCAAAAATGCCCTACACCAAATTAAAATGGGTGCTAGCCATCATTATGATCTTCGGCTTAGTTTTAGCCACTAATTTGATTGACCGCAAAAATTTCAAGGGTTTAAAAGACTCTATGGTAAGTATTTACGAGGATCGCTTGGTAGTTAAGAATATCATCTACCAGCTCTCCGACGGTGTGCATCA
The DNA here is from genome assembly GCA_950073045.1 of uncultured Flavobacteriales bacterium. Lineage (GTDB taxonomy): Bacteria > Bacteroidota > Bacteroidia > Flavobacteriales > Schleiferiaceae > Croceimicrobium. The sequence continues at coordinate 1,786 of CATMQD010000272.1, forward strand.
AAAGGAGTTGGCCTTAAGCCGCAAGGATAGCAGCTTTTTCAATAATCAAGTGGCAGCCATAAATAGCCAGTCCCAAGAATTAATCGTGAAATTTGAAGGCACCAAGCTTACCAAGAAGGAACAAGCCACTCTCAATAAATTCAAAGAAAGCCATCAATCTCTAAAATCCTTGGAAGAAAATTTATGGCAAAGTAGGTCCAATCAACGCGATTATGCCAAATTAATTTCTCGGAGTAAAGATGAACTGGACCAATTGGCCGATATCCAAATGACCGAAGGAAAACGTGAGTTTTTCCACGGTAAACGCAGAGGTGATTCCATCGAGTTCTTTACTCAAATAGAAATCTTTGTGCTGATTATCCTCGCCGTATTGGCCCAAGTAATTATCCTTTATAGTCCTAAGCCTAAAAATAAGTAGCTCGATCTCTAGCGGAAGTGTTTGCCAATATTATAGACCCCGCCGAACACTACATTAATCTGACTAAAAAAGAAATCCTGACTAGCCCGATCAATGGCCGCAGGAGAGGTACGGATGTCCGGCATATTGATATAACCGCCCTTCACCTCAGTCTGAATAAAGAAGCGATTGTAAAAATTGAAATTTAAGGCCAATACCGCCCCCATACCAAAACCGGCAATGTGAAATTCATCATGACGAGCCTTGCCAAGTAAAGAGCTATTCGTTTTAGGAATTAGCATTCCGGCGCCAAGGCCTTCCTGCAAGGTCACACGCATTTGTTTAATCTGACATAGGAAGTCAGAGTGCCGAACTTCGAAATTGGCATAGTTCAAACCATCGGTATGCTCAAATTGTAAAAAATCCTTGCTGATGTTTATTAGGTCATTAGAATATACACCATCGTAGCGAGTTAAGGTGCCGCTAATGGTGCCATCTATGCCAACTTCCTGCTCCTGCTGCACCACATACTTCATGTGATCCATGCCAATGGAGAGGTCCCAGTTTTCATTAATAAAATAACCTATCCGGAAATTATATTGGGGAATAGTAACATTAGAAGGATTAAGGTAGGTTTCGGTGGTGAAATCCGATTGACGATCACGGGCCCTTACATCACTTAAGGTGAAGTCATATCCATCGCCCGTAAAATGAATATCCGATTTACTAAATGCATCCCAGTTCCAACCCCAGTATAGGTATAGTCGGCCCCGATTAAAATTTTTGGCCGGTGCAAAGTCCTGACCAATAGCTGCGCTCAGGCATAGCGAAGCTAGCAGGCTTAAAAAGATTTTTTTCATCGCTGAAAAGAAAAGGTTTGGTGTAATTTAAGGCGCGTAAAACTACTAAAGCATTCCTATACTTCGCTAAAATATTTCTTTAGCTTTCATTATTAGCGTATTGCAAGAGTGCAGCACCAATCTCAGCTATGGCCTTATTTCCTTTTTCTTCAGGAGTATTTGCTGGTGGACCTTGTGGCGTATTATTTACATCAACCACATAGATTTTGCCATCATGCTTATTGCGGAGCACATCCAGCTCCCCGTATTCCAATTGCAATTTGCGGCAATATTCATTGAGCAAATCAATTTCCTCTTTGCTAAACACCTCGGTCGTTGCGGCTACTTCGGTATTAGTGGTAGTGTTTAAAAAACGTTCCCTGATGTCACGGTATTTCAGATAAGTGAAGTCTAATACCTTCCCCGCCACGGGCACCCTAAGGTCTAAAACCAAATCCTCAGAATATTGATTGTCGATTAGAATTTGGTAGATGTATTCCTCCCCACGAGACTCCATGGGAGCGTCTAAAATCTGACCATCATGTAAAGCATTAACATCGCTCTTCTGCACAATCTTACCCTTGTATTCCGCGGGGTTCACTTGGGTAGAATAGCCAAATACCTCTTGGTGAATCTTATCGATAAATATTTTACTGATGTCGCGACTGTAAAGGTTTAGCACCGGAATTTGAGCAGCGAGTTTTTCTAAGAACTGATATTCTTCCCGAAAGGTGAGGTACTCCCAATACACTGCAAACTGTTGATCCTTTTTAGGCTTATTGCTGATATTATAAGCAATGGCTTTTCCAACTTTGTAGATAGTAGATCCTCTACTCGGGTAGTGTGGATACACTAAAATGGTTCGACTTTTAAAACCATTTTTAAAATAGTTGCGCAGCCACAAAGCTGCATAGCCAATGTCTTTGGTTAAAGTTTCGAAAAAGGGAATCCCCTTTCGGTATTTATTGAAATGACCGCGGTATCCGGTAACAAATAGTTTCATGCTTAAATAATCGCCGCGACAAATATCGGTTTTTGCACCATTTGCTTTCTTAGATTTACTAAATATCATCTTTTCCAGTAAGCAAATCTATTAGTAGAACCTATGGGCAATCTAACTACTTTGAACAAAGCTCCCTAGAAGCTTTATGAATTGCGCTTCCTCTTTAATTCTTAAATCCATTTTTCGCACTTTCCCTTCTTCATCTAGGTACTTAAATTTTAGCTCGTGAAAGGGAGAAGGCCATTCTTTAGAACTGAATTTATAAGACT
>CATMQD010000273.1 GCA_950073045.1 uncultured Flavobacteriales bacterium
AGAAGGAAACCATTAGGAGATGCAGATTGGTGGTAAGGCCATTCATTGCTACAACCTCCGATTCTTTAGCGCCTACAATCTTAGCGAGAGCGGGGGCAAAATTTTCATGGTAGGATAACCAAGGCCTATCGGCTTCCACATGGCCATCTACGCCCCAGCGTGCCCAATCGTCGAGCTCTTCTAAAATAATGCTGCGGGCCTCTTTGGCTTGCAAGCCGAGGGAGTTTCCCGTAAAATAGAGCACGTGCTCAGATTGGTTTTGGGGGAAACGAAATTGATCACGATAGGAAGCCAGGGAATCTGCTTGATCCGCCTTTTGGGCTCCTTCCAAAGTATTGGGAATACTCATAAGTTTTGTTTAGCGCCTCAAAGTTAATAATTGCCTACCGCCAATTGGGCGAGTAGATATAAAATGAAAATGAAGATGGGAATTCCTTCTACCCAAAAACCGATAAACCATTCGGAGCGATCGGTTTTTACTTTACGGATAATGAGTGCCCCTAGTTCTAATCCGATTAACCAAGCAAGGCAAAAATCTAATTCTAGATGAAAGATAAAATAGGCGGCAATAATCCAAACTTCGTAAATCAAAAGCAAAAATACCGACCATTGTAATGCCCGGTCGATGCCAATAAGCTGGGGAATGGTGCGCATGCGACCCGAGTCGTAGTCAATATCTCTAACGTCGAAGGGTATAGTTAAGCCGGCCACTAAGAGCGAACGAAAAGCCAATTCACCAAATAAATAAGGCGTCCAAACCTGATCGATAATTATCATGGGTAAGCCAAAGCTTAACCACGACCAGCACAAGGCAATTAGCAATAGCTTAAGCATCGGCACAGTGCGCAAGGAAGTGAAATGTCGATTAGGATTTGGAAAGGCCAAAGGGTAGAGAACCGCAACTATTAATGCGGGAATTAAAGCCCAAAAAAGGCTGGGACTAAAAACAAACCGCAAAAAGCTAAGGGCCAGTACTCCATTTAACACTGCATAGGCTAGGGCTAGGGTGTCGCTCTTAAGTCCGATAATCTTATGCGGCTGTCCGCCCGTATTTCCCTGTGCAATTTTAACCCAGCGCATGTAGCTGTAGGCCGATATGGTGGCGAAAAACAGAAAGAAAGAGTAGAAAATTGCCTCCAAGGACCAAGGCTGCGGAAAGCTCATTAAACCCAGCAAAGCCACGGCCAAACCGACCCAAAGATTAGATGAAATTGGAAATCCGCGCATTCTCTTTAATCGATGTCTTTATGACTCTTAAAGATTAGTGATCATGGTAAGCAAATATGCTGGTTCTGATGATTACTTTTGCTGCGAATATTGACATTTATTTTCAATTGATATGAAGACAGACTCTTTTGCCTATCGCCATATTGGACCACGTGAGGAAGATTTGGAGGAAATGCTGAAGGTAGTGGGAGCCGATTCCCTTAAACAGCTTATCGCTGAAACTATTCCGGAAGACATCCTATTAGAGGAGGATCTCGACTTAGGGGCGGCTTTAACTGAGAATGAGTTTTTAAACCACATTCGCGATTTGGCCCGAAAGAATAAGGTCTTTAAATCCTACATTGGTTTAGGTTATCACCCTACTATTATGCCTGGCGTTGTACAGCGTAATATTCTCGAGAATCCAGGTTGGTACACGGCTTATACGCCTTATCAGGCAGAAATTGCTCAGGGCAGATTGGAAGCCTTGCTTAATTTCCAAACCATGGTAGCCGATTTAACGGGCTTACCCATTGCCAATGCTAGCTTATTAGACGAGTCAACTGCTGCGGCCGAAGCGATGAGCATGTTCTATGCTAATCGTAGTCGGGATAAAAAGAAAGCTGGTGCCAATAAATTCTTCATTAGCATTCATTGCTTGCATCAAAATATTGAGTTGATCAAAACCCGTTCGGAGCCTTTAGGTATCGATTTGGTTATTGGTGATCACCGTGATATGAATTTAAGTGAGGAGTTCTTTGGAGCCCTTTTACAATATCCAGCGGCCGACGGCGAGATTTTTGAGTACAAAGATTTTATGGCTGCGGCCGAAGAAAATGATGTGCAAGTAGCCGTGGCTGCCGACATCATGAGCTTATTGCTTTTAAATCCTCCCGGAGAATGGGGCGCTAAAGCCGTGGTAGGTACTACTCAGCGTTTTGGAATTCCATTAGGTTTCGGTGGACCACATGCAGCATACTTTGCTACTACCGAAGATTATAAGCGTCATATTCCCGGTCGTATTATCGGTCAAACGGTAGATCGCGCTGGAAACACCGCGCTCCGCATGGCCCTTCAAACTCGTGAGCAACATATTAAGCGCGACAAAGCCACTTCCAATATTTGTACTGCTCAGGTTTTATTAGCGGTAATGGCAGGTGCTTATGCCGCCTATCACGGTCCACGTGGTTTGCGAAATATCGCCGAAAAGATTCACTTCCATACCGTAAGCTTAAGTGAAGGCTTAAATCGATTGGGATATACTCAAGTAAACGACAATTTCTTCGACACCCTTCGCATTGAATTAGGTCAGGTGGATAAAGAAGAAATCCGCAGTCGTGCGATTGCCAAAGAAATTAACTTAAGATATATCTCACATCATGAGGTAGGTATCAGTGTAAACGAAACTACCAATATGGAGGCCATCCAGGAATTATTGGAAGTTTTTGCTGAAGCCAAGGAGGTATCTGCCCCCGAGCTAAAATTGCTTGAGGTGAGTGTTATTCCAGAAAACTTAAAGAGAACCAGTACTTATTTGAGTCACCCGGTATTTAATAAATACCACAGCGAGACTGAAATGATGCGCTATTTAAAATCTTTAGAGCGCAAGGATCTTTCTTTAAATCACAGCATGATTTCCTTGGGAAGCTGCACCATGAAATTAAATGCAGCTACCGAGATGATTCCATTAAGTTGGCCATTATGGGCGAATATTCACCCTTTTGCTCCAACTGACCAAACCTTAGGATACCGTGAGCTTATCGCGAATTTAGAGCGCGACTTGGCCGAAATCACTGGCTTCCATTCTATGAGCATGCAGCCAAATAGCGGTGCTCAGGGAGAGTATGCGGGTTTAATGGTAATCCGTGGTTACCATCTTTCTCGTGGCGATGATCAAAGAAATATTGCTCTTATCCCTTCTTCCGCACATGGTACCAATCCCGCTTCTGCGGTAATGGCCGGAATGAAAGTGGTAGTTGTAAAATCCGATGAAAACGGTAAAATCGACGTTGAGGATCTAACAGCTAAAGCTGAAACGGAGAGCGAGAACTTAGCGGCCTTGATGATCACCTACCCATCTACACACGGTGTATTTGAAGAACGCGTGCGCGAGATTACTCAGATTGTGCATGATAATGGTGGACAAGTTTATATGGATGGTGCTAATATGAATGCCCAGGTTGGACTAACTAGTCCGGGTGCTATTGGCGCAGATGTTTGTCACTTAAACCTTCATAAAACCTTTGCTATTCCTCACGGAGGTGGCGGTCCTGGCATGGGTCCAATTGGAGTAGCCGAGCATTTAGCACAATTCCTTCCCGGACACCCACATGTGAAAACTGGTGGTAAAAACCCAATTTCTCCAATTTCTGCTGCCCCCTTTGGTAGTGGCCTAATTTTAATTATCAGCTACGGCTATATTAAAATGTTGGGAGCAAAAGGGCTTAAGGCCAGTACCGAATATGCAATTTTAAACGCGAATTATTTAAAGGAGCGTTTACATGGAGCTTTCGATGTTTTGTATTCCAATGAAAACAATCGCGCGGCACATGAGATGATTATCGACTGCCGTCCTTATAAAAAGGAATCGGGAATTGAAGTTACGGATATCGCTAAGCGATTAATGGACTATGGTTATCATGCTCCAACCGTGAGCTTCCCAGTAGCAGGAACGGTAATGATTGAGCCTACCGAAAGTGAGAGTAAAGAAGAATTAGATCGTTTTGTAGATGCGATGTTGAGCATTCGTAAAGAAATTGCGGCTATTGCCAGTGGTGATTTTGATGCGACCAACAATCCATTGAAAAACTCGCCCCACACTATGCAGCAATTAACTGCTAATGAGTGGACTCTTCCTTATGATCGCAAAACAGCTGCCTTCCCATTAGACTACTTGTACAGCAACAAGTTCTGGCCTACGGTTCAGCGCGTTGATGACGCTTATGGCGATCGAAATCTTATTTGTACTTGCGAGCCGATTGAATCCTATATGGAAGAACAAGAAGCTTAAAAAGCACTAAAAAATGATAAACCATTCAAAAATTTTTTCATGAACATGACCTGCAAACAAT
>CATMQD010000274.1 GCA_950073045.1 uncultured Flavobacteriales bacterium
AGGGGGCGGGGGGCTTTCGATAAAACGAAATATGGATTTGTAAAAATTGGACCAGCCATCGTTTTGACTAATCTCAATTGCCATAGAATTTGAAGGGCTAAGTAACTGAAAGAAGAAGCCTTTAAAAAGATCGATCAGTTTTAGCTCACAATTGTTTTGCTGTGGCTGATGTTGTTTTAGTAAGTGATGGAATCGTTGCCGTAGGCTGCTTTCTTTATCATCGAGCCATGCCTTTAGGATTACCGATCCTCTTTCAATTTCTATAGAGAGTACATCATATTTATGTCCGCCCCAGATAAATTCACCTGCTTCTTCCCAGTCAAGATTACGATAGGCATCAGCTTCTAAGTGGAACACGGCTAGCTCATCTTCCTGCAGCCCTGATTTAAAAAGAGCTTTCACTTCCTGTTTTACCTTTTTACTCTGCCATTTATAAAGGCCATAATTTAAGGTGGAAGGAAGAATAAGGCTAAAGATTAAAGCGCCCAATCCGAGGTATGTAAATAAGGATCGAAACATTCTATGGCGGCAAATATAGGGGCTGCAGCAAATAGATACATTTGCCGCGTGAAAGATTCTAAGCTAAATCCGGCCTTGGCCTGGGGCATGTTCATCGTGCTAGCCTTAATTTGGGGCAGTTCCTTTATTATTATGAAGCGCGGACTGCAGAGCTTTTCTTATGCTCAAATTGGTATGTTGCGAATTGCCACCGCCTGGATTTTTACGGTGCTTATCGCCTTTCGGAAATTCAAGATTTGGAAAAAAGTGCATACTGGTCCATCGGCAATAGTAGGTTATTTTGGTAATGCCATTCCTTACATCCTCTTCCCCCTGGCGGTTACTCGTTTGGATTCTTCTTTAGTGGGAATTTTAAATTCTTTAGTCCCCCTCTTTACTTTAATTATCGGATTAATTTGGTTTAAAGTTAGGGTGCGATGGATTGGCATCACCGGTATAATCTTAGGTTTTACTGGAGCTTTATGGTTATTGCTGCCCGGAGTGCAAGTGGATCCCTCCAAGCTAGGTTTTGGTTTTTACCCAATTATTGCCACGGTGTGTTATGCCTTAAGTATAAATACCATCAACTCTAAACTTACTAATCTCGATTCTTTATCGATTACACTTTTTAGTACCACCATGGTGGGGCCTTTGGCACTTATTTATGTGTTTAGCACCGATTTTATCCAAATTATGCAAACCGACCCTGAGGCCTGGTTGAACTTAGGATATATCTCCATTTTAGGAGTAGTGGGCACCAGCTTAGCGGTGATCTTGTTTAACTATTTGATAAAAGGGACGAGCTCATTATTTGCGGCTAGTGTTACCTACGCCATTCCTTTAGTAGCATTGCTCTGGGGAGTTTGGGATGGTGAGAATGTTGGCCCAGAACACTTGGTGGGAATGTTGCTCATTTTGGCGGGGGTTTATCTGGTAAACCTTAAGGGTTCCCCCGCCGATCGAATTCGCAAGCGATTAGCACGGAAATAAAAAAAGGCCGCTCCAGCAATGCCAGAGCGACCTTAGGTATTCTTTGGAAAATAGATTATTTGAAATCAGCAGCCTTTAAGCCCGTGTTGATTTCAACTTTATCCATATTAATGATGATCTTTTGCGGACCAGCAATTACTACCTGAGTAAAAGGAATCATTACACCATTTACTTCGCGGTAATCTGAATAGGTAGTGCTAGAAGTCATAGGACCTTGAGGACCTTCTTGGGTTGCCTCTTCCTTAATTTTCAAGCCGCTTTCTACAGAATAGTACTCAGTGAACTTTTCACCAGAAGGATCGGTCACAATCATTTCATAAGCTTTTTCACCATCTACCATAGAGATAGATTCTAGCTTAAGCTCATACCCGTTTTTAGCATACTGAGTCTCAGCGAAAAATTCACCTTGTTTTTTGAATTCTTCTAATTCTTCACCAGTTACGGTTTTACTTCCTTGCATGCCAGATACCTTACCAACTTTACCATCGTAGGTGGATTTGTTTAAAGTACCCATACCAGCTACAGAAATCTCTTGGTAGAAGAGGTTAGGGCGCTTCATACGAGTGGTGCCATTGGCCTCAGCAGGTAAACCAGCAATGCTGATCTTAGATGTCATGGTCATGTCTTTTACCTTGTCCAATTTATCCTGACCGCCAAGGGCTGAAACATAGTCATTTATTACTTTTTCGCTAGTTACACCATCAGGTATAGGCAAGCTGGGAGGTCCAGTTTCATTGCCATAGAAATCATAGAATGTTACTGGGCCAAATTTCTCTAGGCTCTCCGCAATTTCAGAACCTTTACCAGTAGCGGTAATCACTAGGTTGTCGGTTTTAATGTATTTATTAGCGGCATCCATTACATCCTGAGTGCTCACTTCCTCTAATCGCTTAAGGTAGTTTTCGTAATAATCTTCTGGGAGATTGTAACGCTGGATGTTAAGAGCAAAAGAAGCAATGGTTTGTGGACTTTCTAAAGAACGACCAAAAGAACCATTGATATTGTTTTTCGCGGCTTGCAAGGTTTCTTCCGATACAGGCTCATTTTGCAGGCGTTCAAATTCTTTAATGAACTCTACAATGGCACTATCGGTAACCTCATTACGCACACTCGCACTGGCACTAAACTCACCTACTAATTCGTCGCTATCATAGCTAGAATAAGCACCATAGGTATAGGCTTTGTCTTCGCGGATGTTTTGGAATAAGCGACCCATGCTACCACCACCTAAAATTTGATTAGCCACACGAAGCTTCACAATATCAGGGTTACCTGGCTTAAGATCGATGGTATTACCCATATTAAGAACAGTTTGCACTGAGCTATTACGGTTAACTACATTTACCACTGGACCATCATGAGAAGGAACTGCTGGGTATTCAATTGCAGGAACCTCTTTAGGTTGCCAATCACCAAAATACTTCTTGATAAGCTTCTTGGCTTTACGAGCTTTAATGTCGCCCACTACCGTGATGTAAGTGGTGTTTGGAGCCCAATAGGTATTGTAGTAGTTTTTACAATCTTCCAGGCTGATGTTCTCAATCGTTTTATCGCTTTCTAATTCACCGTAAGGGTGATCAGTACCATATAAACTTTGATTGAAAAGACGACTTGCTAAAGTGTTAGGATCATCCTTGGCATTTTCCATTCCAGAAAGAGATTGCTTTTTAAGCTTCTCAAATTCTTCCTGTGGGAAAGATGGGTTTAAAGCAACATCGGCTAAAAGCTCTACTAGTTTGTCTTCATATTTACTCAGACCAGCAGCATAAACATTGCTAGAACCGGTAAAAAGACTAGCTCCGATGAAATCTACTTCTTCATCTAATTGCTCTTTGCTACGGTTAGTGGTTCCCTGACGAAGAAGTTCGCCTGCTAAACCTACATAACCGGCTTTGTCGCCTTCTATAATTGGATCGCGATCTACTACCAAGCTGAAAGAAACTCGAGGTAGTTTATCGTTTTCCACAACGATAATAGTTAAACCATTATCCAATTTATATACATCGTAATCGCCAAATTCAATCGGCTTAGCTGCCGCAGGCTCTGGACGAACCGAGCGGTCGAGCTGGGAATAAGACGCTACACTAAGAAGTAGGGCTCATGCGCTGGTTAAAATGCGTTTCATCATCCTATGTTTTATTTTTCAGATTTAGGTAAGTAGATTAAAACCACGCGGTTTTCCGGACGAAGGTATTTCTTCGCCACTTCCAATAGGTACTCACGATCGATGTTGCGGTACTCTTCAATTTCAGTGTTGATCAAATTGGCATCACCTAAGTAAACGTGGTAATTAGCTAAGCTCTCAGCAATACCCGCCATGCTACCATTGGTAGAAACAAAATCGTTCTCAAGCTGATTTTGAATTTTCTGGTATTCCTTCTCGGTGATCATCTCGGTGGTCATCTTCGCGGTTTCCTCATCAATAGCGGTGCGGAATTCACTTAAATCCACTCCTTGATTAGCTAAACCGAAAGTGATAAATAGACCGGCGTTTTCTAAGGTGAAAGGGAAAGACTGTACTACCAGACCTAATTGCTTGTCGTCAACCAAAGTCTTGTACAAGCGAGAACTCTGGCCGTCGGATAGTACGGTAGAAATCATATCCATGGCATAAGCCTCTTTGGTTCCTTGTTTAGGACTACGGTAACCGATAATAACTCCAGGAAGCTGGATGTCGTCATATACCGTGTCAATTACTTCGCCGCTTAAAGCTGGAGGCTCTTGGCTAGGACGAGGAACTTCTTTTGTTCCGGCAGGAATACCACCAAAGTATTTTT
>CATMQD010000275.1 GCA_950073045.1 uncultured Flavobacteriales bacterium
TAGCTCAGTTTTATGCCCGTGAAGAAGACCAAGAACGCGCTATTTTTCACGCGGAGAAAGCCCAAGAGATTGAGCCCGAAAACGAGTGGTACCTAAGGCTTAAGCTCGCTATTTATGAGCAGTTCGGACTTCAAGAGCAATTAATAAAAAGCTTAGAGAAAGCCATTGATGAAGATGCTGAAAATGAAGACCTTCGTTTTCAATTGGCCGAAACTTATTATCGTTCTGGTGACCTTAAAGCCGCAGTGGAGCAACTCGATAAACTAGAGGAACTTAGCGGTGTAAATGAGCAAATCTCCAACCAAAAGAAAAGCATCTATTTGGAAATGGGGGAGCTTCAATCGGCTGTGGACGAGCTGCAAAAACTCATCGACCTGTACCCCCGAAATTTAGACTACCGTGGGTCATTAGGTCAAATTTATCAGGCTAACGGTCAGCCCGAAAAAGCTTTTGATGTTTATCAGAACATGCTCCTTGTAGACTCCCTCGACCCACGTCCACACTTAGATTTAGCAAATTATTACCAAGAAAAAGGTGACCTGCACCAATCGCTCTACCACCTTAAAAAAGCGATGGGAAGTAAGCAATTAGATATGGAGCGTAAAATAGCGGTGCTTCTTAGTTTATTTGAAGCTTCCAATAAAGATAGCTTGCTTACCGCGAAGAGCTTTGAACTGCTGGATGAGATTGTAAGTCAGGAGCCCGAAGATCCGCGTATTTACGCCATGTACGGCGATTACCTTTCGAGAGACGGGCGCGATAAAGAGGCGATAAGCTATTATAAGAAGGCGCTTCAATACGGGCAAAAGTTTCAAATCTGGGAGCAAATTCTCTTAATCGAAATGCAAAACCGACTTTTCGAGCAATTAAGAGAAGATGCACCTAAGGCCCTGGAGTCCTTTCCAAATCAGCCTTTACCCTATTTACTGGCTGGAATCTCTTTCCATGAAGGTGATGACCTAGAGAAGTCTCGTGATTACCTCGAAGAAGGTTTGAGCTACGTATTTAATAATGCTCGATTGCAAAGTGAATTTTATTTGCAGTTAGCAGCAGTATTCCACGATTTGGAGAATCATCGCGAAAGCGACTATTACTTTGATGAAGTTTTAGCGATAAACCCCAAACATGCTGGGGCGCTAAATAATTACGCTTATTACCTTTCTTTACGCGATGAACGCTTAGAAGATGCACTCCAAATGAGCGAACTGTCTAATGAAATAAGTCCGCAAAATCCGGTATACCTCGATACTAAAGCTTGGGTATTACATCGTTTAGATCGTAATGAGGAGGCTAAGCAAATAATAGAATCGGCCTTAGCTTTAATGAACAAGCCCGATGCCGATCTCCTCGATCATTATGCAGAAATTCTAATGGCTCTTGGTGAAAAGGAACTGGCCCGCAGCCAATACCAAAAGGCTCAAGAAATTGAGTTTTCAGAAGATCGTGCGCAAAAACTAAATAAACTACCCTGATGCGAAATTGGCATCTCTTTATTCTGGCCTTATTCATTTTTCAAGCTTGTGGACCCAAGGTGGACTTACCAGAAGGAGCACCAGCATTAGAAAAGACCGCCAAACTAATAGAAAAGGCAAAAGCAAAGAGCTTGAGCTTTAAAAGCCTAAATATTAAAGGGAAAGGTCGCTTTATCGAAAATGGGAAGGGCCAAAGCTTTCGCTATGAAATCCGAATCGCCAAAGACAGTTTGATTTGGGTTGATATCTCCGACCCCTTTATAGGACTTGGTGTAGCAAGAGGTTTTCTGAATAAAGAGGAAGTGGCCTATTACAATCGTCTAGAGCGTAATTATCAAAAAGGTAAAAGCAAAAACTTAGCCCAATACCTGGGCTTTAGCTTCGACTTTGAACCAATGATGGCTGTTTTGAGTGCCAGATTTTTGGACTGGAATCAAAATTGGTATCAGGATTATCAACCCGGGAAATACCAATTGGTAAACTACCCCCTAAAGGCGGATCAAATTCCTCCCGCTCCAGGCAGCCCTCTTATTTCACAAAGTCTTCACCCCAAATCTTATCGCCCACTGGAATATCGCTTCCGTCGGCCTCAAGAAGGACAAGACATGAACATTCTTCTTAAAGAATATCAAAACTTTGGCCTTCATATGTTTCCGAGCACCTTAGACCTGACTTACCAAGAGGGCAAAAAGAAAATTAATATTGTTTTAGAGATCTCCGACCTCAGTGTTGATGAATCTCTCAATTTCCCATTCCGCATTCCTCCATCTTATGAAAAGCTTTAAAGTCCTTCTTCTGCTGGGCTTTTTACTAAGCTTAGCACCTCAACTTTCTGCCCAAAGCAAAAAGCGCCAAGAACTAGAAGCCCAAAAAGTGCGCTTAATGGATGAAATTGAACTGGCGAACCGGATTTTAGCGGAAACGCAAAAGGATCGGAAAAACTCCTTGGGAACAATTGAGACTGTTCAGCAAAAAATTGAATTGCGGAAAAAGCTTATTCGAACGTTAGACCGTGAAGTGGAGCTGATGGATGAAGAAGAAGCGGAATTGCAAAGCGATATCGACACCTTAAGAGTGCGGGTAGAAAGGCAAAAAGCGCAATATGCTGAGATGATTCGTCAAGCTTATAAAAGTCGTAAAAACAGCAGTCGCCTTATGTTTATTCTTTCTTCCGAAGACTTTAATCAAGCCTTACGGCGGATAGAGTATCTGAAACAATATTCTGCCTATCGCCAGCAGAAGATTAAGGAAATACAGAAACAAGAGCAGGAATTAGAAGCAGCAGTAGAACGCTTAAGAGTGCAAAAGCTCCGTAAAAACGCAGTTAGGGGGCAATTGGAAAATGAGAGTCGTAAATTGAGCAATGAAAAGCTTAGTCAGGAAGAAGCTATTAAAACCTACCAGGCAATGGAAAGCGACCTGGAGAAAAAGTTAAAGGACAAGCTAAAGGAAGCGGAGAAAGTTGAAAAGCAGATTCAAAAAATCATCGCAGAAGAAATTGCCCGTGCTCGTGCTTTAGCGGCGCGTAAGAATTTAGAAGACCGAGCCATTGACTTGGGTTTAATAAGAGGTAAAGACTTTAGCTCTAACACCACTAACAGCCGACTTGAAGAATTAATTGAAGCGGCAGAAAAGGCCCGTACAGCGGCGAACAAGCCTGAGGTTGCCAAACCCGAAACTTTTGAACTTACCCCAGCAGCCAGAACCTTGGCGGCTAATTTTGCGGCTAATCAAAAGCGCTTGCCTTGGCCAGTAGAAAGAGGTTTAGTAACTGGTAAATTTGGACCACAAAGACATCCGGTTGTGAAATCGGTTATCATCGATAATAAAGGGGTAGATATCGCTACCGAAGGCAATGCACCAATTAAAGCCATTTTTGAAGGAGAGGTAAGCCGGATGTTCCGAATGCCCGACGGCCAATTAGTGGTAATTATTAATCACGGCTCCTATTTTACAGTGTACCAAGGCATCACCAATGTTACGGTAGATAAGGGGCAAAAAGTAAGCAAAGGTCAAGTTATTGGCTCGGCTTATACCAACCCGATTAATGCCCAAACTAAACTGCATTTTGAAATTTGGAACGACAATAAAGCGGTAAATCCTCTATTATGGCTTAGTGCCAAATGATTTTAACTTAGGGAAAAACCGCCCCACTCTTTCGGCGTAAGCCGCATAATCCGAGAAATAGGCCTTTAAGTTTTGCTCCTCATAACGGCTTTTATTATAAAAGAACAGCAGGATTGCTAAGGCAATAAGTAAACGGTAGAGATTTGCAGAATAAAAAGCCCAAGCAGCGGCAAAAAGGAAAATTCCACTGTAAATCGGATGCCGCACCAAGCCGAATATACCTCCAGTAATTAATGGGGCATTCTCTTTTGGTTTAGGAAAAGGACTAAGGAATTTCCCTAACTGTATCAGGGCCCAAAGACACTCTGCAGCGCCCAGTAGCATTATCATTAAAGTTGGCCATTGAGGGAAGTTGAGCGCCTTTATCCCTAAATCTACTGGAAGGAGATAGACGATAAATAAAAGAGCCTGTGCGCTAATCCATAAATAATCAATGCGGTGTAAACGCATTAATCATCTAGATCTTCTTCCGCAACCTCATCGATATCATCTCCTGGCATCGGATCATCATTATCCTCATCCAAGAAATTTTCAATATGCTCATCCATTTGAACGCTAACCTTTACCAAATACTTGGTATCTGGGGTTTCAAAGGGTACCGCCCTCACCATTTCTCCCTTGGCGTTTTTAAAACGAACCACATCGCTATCATCATAACCA
>CATMQD010000276.1 GCA_950073045.1 uncultured Flavobacteriales bacterium
TAAAACTCGTTTTTTAATGTCATCATCGCTTTCCATTTCGGTAATTACCGGAATGGCAAACTCAATTTTAGTTTGACGGGTTTCCTCATTCCATTCGTGGTAAATGGCAAAGGGAGGTCCACTAATTACGCTATCTGCTTTTTTACCTAAGAAGGCCAAAATGCGGCCGAAATTGCGGGCAAAAATATCAGATCCTAATTCGGCCATATCCGTCATCGAAACCGTTTCTGTAACGCTGAAATAGGTGATGGAATCTTTATTTACTTCATTAACCGGAAATTCAACAATTTCATTTTTCTGGCTTTCTACTAGGTATTTGATATTACCTAAACCATTTTCAAAATCTGGTGCCACCATGCCTTCCATAAAGAGGCCCATAAAACGAGAGAAGAAATCAAACTCACCTGAGAAGCCCCAAGTTACCTGGGTGCGGTTTTTACCTACTTCGTTTAAGTACCAGTAGCCTTTGGCAGGATCCATACCTTCGAAATTTATAGCAGTTCGTAAGGTGTCCATTCCTTTTATGTCGGTAATCTGCATATTACCATTACCAGATTCATCGGAAGTCCAGCTGTAGCTAGCTCCTTTACCCGCAGTTTGATCGGCATATTTAAAAGTCATGGTACTATCCTTAGCTTTCCAAGGCGACCAAGCCTCCCAATTCTTAAAATCATTTACTTGACTGAAAACCGCCCGTTTAGGTCCATTGATATTAATGGTTCTGGAGACGTCAAAAGTGGAAGGGAGAAAAAGTGAGATTAGCAAGTACAAACCAATCAACACCAGAATGATGATGAGTATAATTTTAAGAATTCGCATAGTTGGATTTTGATAAGGGTGGCAAGTTAAATAATACCTTTTAAGCATTTTCAGCTTTATGCAATTGCATTGTTGAAATAATTGGGAAAAGGCGTCTTTTAGACCTGTAGCGTAAAACTTGAAAAGAAATACCTTTGCGCCCATGCAGGAAAAGATTCTAATTCTGGATTGCGGTTCGCAATACACCCAATTAATTGCCCGTAGAGTACGGGAACTAAATGTTTACTGTGAAATTCATCCTTATAATGCCATCCCTGAAGTGGATGATAGTGTTAAAGGTTTGATAGTTAGTGGTTCACCATTTTCGGTGAATGACGTTAATGCTCCAGAAATAGACCTTTCGGTTTTTAGGGCAAATATGCCAGTATTAGGAGTTTGCTATGGCGCTCAATATATGGCGCATATTGATGGTGGTAGAGTAGAGGCTTCTGAGACTCGCGAATACGGTCGTGCTAAATTGGAAGAAATTCAATCCTCCTCACCTTTAATGAAGAATATCCCTAGCGATTCTCAAGTTTGGATGAGCCATGGGGATACGATTTTGAAGACACCAGAAAACTTTGAAATTGTAGCAAGTACCCGCGATGTTCGGGTGGCGGCATATCACATTCAAGGTGAAGATACTTATGGAATTCAGTTCCATCCTGAGGTTTACCACAGTACCGATGGTTTACAGTTAATTTCCAACTTCTTGGTGGACATTTGCGAGTGCAAGCAAGATTGGACTCCAATTTCCTTTGTGGAAGACACCATCGAGCAAATGCGCAATAAACTCGGCCAGGATCGTGTAGTACTTGGTTTAAGTGGAGGTGTAGATAGCACGGTAACTGCGGTTCTTTTATCCGAAGCAATTGGCGAAAACTTACACTGCATTTTCGTTAATAATGGCTTGCTGCGTAAGAATGAATTTGAATCGGTTCTAGATCAGTATAAGGATATGGGCCTTAACGTTAAAGGAGTAGATGCTTCTAAGCGTTTCCTAGATGCCCTCGCCGGAGTAAGCGATCCTGAGCAAAAGCGTAAAATTATTGGTCGCGTATTTATTGAAGTATTTGATGATGAAGCCACTGCCATTAAAGATGTAAAATGGTTAGCGCAAGGCACCATTTACCCCGACGTAATTGAGTCGGTTTCCGTAAAAGGTCCATCTGCTACTATTAAGTCACACCATAATGTAGGAGGCTTACCCGATTTCATGAAATTGAAAGTGGTAGAGCCCATGAATACCTTATTTAAAGATGAAGTGCGCAGAGTGGGTACTGCCTTGGGAATTCATCCAGATCTTTTAGGTCGTCATCCTTTCCCAGGACCAGGATTAGCCATTCGTATTTTAGGAGATATCACACCAGAAAAGGTGCGCATTTTACAGGAAGTAGATGCCATCTTTATAAATGGATTAAAAGAGCATGCTTTATACGATTCGGTTTGGCAGGCTGGAGCCATTTTATTACCGGTACAATCGGTAGGGGTAATGGGCGATGAGCGTACTTACGAACAGGTAGTGGCTTTAAGAGCAGTGGAGAGTACCGATGGCATGACTGCAGATTGGGTACATTTGCCTTATAACTTCCTCGCAGAAGTTTCAAACAAAATAATTAATCGGGTAAAAGGCGTTAACCGGGTAGTTTATGATATCAGTTCTAAACCCCCGGCAACTATAGAATGGGAATAAAGGGAAGGCAACTTATAGGAATCTTAGTTTTATTTTTCTCTAGTCTGAATGCATTCGGACAGGGCGAAGCACGCATTCATGTCGTTCAAAAGAAAGAAACTCTTTACGGGATTTCCCGGGAGTATAATTTCACTATTGATGACTTGATTTACTTCAATCCTGATCTTAAAACCCAGGACCTTAAACCAGGCATGAAACTGGTTATTCCAAGCGATGAAAAGATTGCAGCGATTAAAGAAGAACGCCGCAGAGCCCGCCAGGATTCGGTAAAATACATCTACCATAAGGTTGTAAAAGATGAAACCCTGTTTTCTTTAAGTCAGCGCTACAATGTAAGTATTGTAGAACTAAGAAAACTAAACCCAATTTTAGAAGAACAAGGCGCCATTCGAATTGGACAAATTCTTCGTATCCCGAGAGACCCCGAAAGTTTTAAAGGTTTTCAAAACGATTTAGCTGCGCTTGATACAGGCACTTATAAGTCTGATGCCAATTGGTTTTACCATCGGGTGCAAAAGCAAGAAACAGCTTATTCGCTATCTAAGCGATATCAAATAAGTTTGGATAGCCTCTATCTTTTAAACCCAGGAGCTGATAATGGTTTAGCCTTAGGACAGTGGTTAAAACTACCTTTAGACCGTAAAGATTTAAGACCACTTATCGTGGATCTTGAATTTGATGAGGTGAAAGGCGAAGGCAAAGGAGCTAAGAAGGAGCGTAAAAGACAGGAGGAGATTAGCAATCGGGTGGATACCTCTTATATTGAAGGAGACCTTTCGAACAGCGATTATTTCCTTTATAAAGTTAAAAGCGGGGATACCTTCTTTAGCTTAAAACAACGTTTTGATGTCGGACAAGAGGAACTACTAGCTCTAAATAAGGAGTTAAGAAAAGGCTTAGTAGTTGGCAAGTATATTGTGATTCCTAAGAAAAATGGATCACGTGAACTTACTTGGCTGGAGCGAATTCTAGATGAGAAGAAAGCCGATGAACGCCGACGTACCATCGAAGAGAATTACCACTTAAAGCAAAATGAAAGTGCCGAGGTAGAGCTTAATCTACCGAAGGAAGACACTACCCTGGTGGATATCAATAAACAATATCGTGTGGCCATGGTACTGCCATTCCGCAGTTCTATGTATGCTGATACAACTACCCTAAGCGATTTTAATCCTCATCGGGATACCGAAATGGCGGCCCAATATTACTTTGGTTTCCTAATGGCAGCAGACTCCATGAAGGCCATGGGAATGGACCTTCGCTTAAAGGTCTTTGATAGTCAGGCTAACCGCCGTTTGGTTAAAATTCTTGCTAGTCAGATAGATTCCATGCAAGCCGATCTTGTGGTGGGCCCTGCTTATGGCAGATTAGTAGAGGATATGGCTGATCAATTAGCTGCTAAAGACATTCCGGTGATTAGTCCTCTCGGTTCTGGTGTAGATGTTAATAATCGTCCTAACCTCATTCAGGTTATTCCTCCTGCCAACACGCGTTATGTGCAAATGGCAAATTTGATTAATGACTATTATGCTGATGCGCATATCATTTTTGCCCACTGTGGTAGTGAGAGCGAAATGCAGCAGGTGCGGATGATTAAGTCGCGACTTAACCCGCGTGAGGGAAGCGAGTTTATGACTTCCATGGTAAACTGTGAGGAGTTGCAAAGCCGTTGGGATTTGCGCGATCGTATGTCGAATATTGAGGGTACTAAATTGGTAGTTCTCTTGGGTGATGATCCGGTTTT
>CATMQD010000277.1 GCA_950073045.1 uncultured Flavobacteriales bacterium
GGATAAAGCCCATAGCAATAGATGGAGCCACCAAGTTCTTTTGAAGAAGGGTTTAGAAGCAAGCATAATTACTGTTTTTGGTAAAGCTGACTTTCTTCAAAAACCGATTCATCCTCGGCGTAGCGTTCCAAGAATTTCTGTAATTCCTTAGGCTGGGCAGTAATCATTACCGTGCCATTTACACTTTCATGGCGCAAGCGAATGAGATTACTCTCAAAGAGCTCGTTTAACTTGCCCAAGTCGAACTGGGTGAGAACCAACTCCTTTTCATTAAAAGACAATTTTGCAAAGGAATGCAAGGCCATATAATTATTGGAGAGATTAGCATTTCGATATTCGTTGAGCGGGATGAGATCAAGGAAAAGGAAATCACCAATTTGTACCAAATGAGCTTGAAAACTCTCTTTGCTGTTTGGATCATTTAAGTCATCCACGGCCAGCTTATAAGAAGACTCGGTATCTTCCTTTTTATAGCTTCCTTGCCTGGAGTCTAAATTGAATTTCTCCTTCGGCTTAGCTTCATCGTAGCGTTCAAACTTTAATTGATATTGACCATCATCAAGCTTCCATTCGCCAAGAAGTTCTGGTTTAAAAACGATCGTATCTTCCGTGTAAATCGGGAATAGTGAATATACACAAGAGCTTAAGCTCAGGGCAAGAATTGTTAGAACTAGAAGTGCTTTACGTGTCATAGCAATTGATTTTTGTCAAATCTAGCTGGGGCTGATGCAATCTAAAACTAATCTCGATGAAGACCGGAAAAGAAGGGCTAAAGCCTAAGATTTTACCGATAAAGCTTATTCAGGAATAGCTTTCCTGCGACTTCGCCACCAAATAAAGAGGCTCATTAATAGGGCAAGGATATACCATTGTGGTTCCGACATGGGGAGGCTTTCTTCACCTGCATCTAGGTTTTTGGCGCCAGACATTACCTCCGCCTGCTTCTTTTTAAGCATCTCTTTTTGCGCTTCATTCTCTACTACTAAGAAAGAGCTATAGGGATTCATGATCTGGTTCTTGAAACTTTCTTTGAGCAAGGGAAGCCAATGCTCATCTCCATATTGAGGATTTACTAAATGATTTCGATATTCCGCCTCCATCACTAAAGCTGCTAGCCATTTATTGGGGCTGCTCTGGAGCTTCAAATTATTTAAACCCTGCTTCTTTACCACTAAACTAGGCTCACTATTGCTGTTTAAAAAGTAGGGCTTACCTGCGTCATCCTGGAACCTCAAAACAGAATTAAAGGCTTTAAAACCAATGCTATCCTCTAAAGCCTGTAGAGGGTTAGAAGTTAATGAGTGTGGCACCAATTTAGCGTCATCAGTATAATGGTAAAAGCGTGGACCCTCCGGAAAACAAAACTCTAAATCGCGAAAGTCCTTAAAAAGCACCGCCTTTTCTAAACTGTCCGAAAGCACCACAAAAATGGGATAGCGTTCCTCGACCTTCATATAATGCTTAACCAATGACTCTCGAATGGCTCTGTCGAGGAAGAAGCCTCCTTGAGAATTTAGTGGCTCAGACCAATCATCTTTTACATTATAGGTCTTAAGCTGACTATTAACCAGACTAATTTTAGCTCCTTCCATTAGCTTGGGTTGAGCCGTTTGTAGCTCGCTTATGGCAGACTTATATTTTGGATTAGGACCAGAGCTATAATCGGCAATAAAATGGAAATAGGGCTTTCGTTTTATTTCTGCTAATTGGCTTTTATCGCTTACGCTGATGTATGCCACTTGCTCATTTTCAAAGCTATTGCCGCTTGCGATGCTATCATGACCTAGTTTAAGACTATGTCCATCAAAGTTTATTTCTAAAGGTTCTTTATGCGTGAATTGTATGCCGGTTCTGCGCAGCTCATGCTCTGCAAAAGGGTAAACTCTAAATCCTATTTGATGGGCGTTGAGGTAATAGAGTAAGCCAGGATCCTTGCGGTAATCACGGATTTGTGAATAGATCCACATGGCCGATTTCTTCTCTGCTAAAATGCCCATTTCCTTGCGGTCACCCACATAGAGATAGTAATCGCTGATATAACAACCATGGGGGAGATCAAAGGCTGTGGCATATTCGATATTCCGTCTTTTGCTGGGGTTTGTAATTTCTAAATTGAGCCAGCTTGTCCAATACTCACCATCTTCATGGTAGGTCGATTCTAATTTTACCTCGCTAAGCTGCACTTCCGTATTTCCATTTTGAGAATTTTCTTGAAGGCTTGAACCCTCATTTAAAAAGACCCTCGCAATGGCATTAATTTTAGAGTCGGAGATGGTTAGATTATCCAATACCAGCCAATTGTAATAGCGACTGAGGTAGGGAGTTTGATAGCCGAAAAGTCCGGAAATAGACCGATTATATTTCTGGCTGGCTAGTTCGTTTAGGCTAGCCTTTAAATGATCCGTTTCAATCGGTTCCTGCTCCGTATAGCTCGGGCTGTAGAGATAGTCTAAAGCTTGATGTAAAGTGATTCTTTCTTGATAGTAATTATAGCTTAAGCCCAATGGAATGATCAGAAAAGCGGCGGCAGCCATTAAGCGCAGCTTTGTCTTTGAAAAGTGATTTTTTAAAAATCGAAAATCCTGACTCAGCTTTAAGCTTTGGATGGTGAAAAGGAAAATTGGACTTAGAAGTAGAAAGCCAAGCCCAAAGGCTATAATAGCAACTACAGCAAAGGGTAGGAAGGGAATAAAAACGATAAAGAAATAGCTTGTAAAAGCCAGTAGTGCGCTACTGCCAATAAAGCGAAGTAAGCGCAAATGCGGATTGCCAAAATTGGGTAAAAAGATGAGGGTGGCATTAAGCACAACTAGGCCTGGATACCATAATGAGCTGTAATTACCAAGAATATGTAGATCACCTAATCTCCATTCCTCGATTATAAACCCTGTATTAACAGCTAAGCCTAAGAGAGGAAGAAGCAGAGCAAATGGTATTTCCCATACAAGTCGGTATTTCTTCCAATGGCCTTTAGTTCTTAGGATGACAAAAAGCGAGCGAAACAGGAAGAAGAAAAAGAGGAGCGTACCAATAATGGCTAAAACCACTATTGCATGTTCAGCAAAATAATGATTTGTTGGCTTCCATAGTGGTAAAATGAGTTCAACAAAGGCATAGGCGAGAACCGGAATAAGAATAGCAAATCCGAAGTTTAATGCGGGCGATACCTTTTTATCTTCTGGACTGAGGCGCAAAACTATTACCAATAAAGCATGAACTAAGCTGGGCATTAAGAAGCTTCCCACATAAACCGGGGAAAAATCATCAACCATCCATCTTGGAATATTCCATCCATCCAAATTGTCAATATTAAAATAGTAGAGGTAACAAAAACCGATATAGGCCAATAGGGAACTTAAAGCATAGGCGAGACTTACGGAGCGATTACGATAAATGGAAACCAAGGCATAGGTGAGGCTCAAAAGGGCCAAAAAGATTAGGACCAAGGCAAAAGTTTGACGATACCAAATTTGCTCTTCGCTAAGCAGGGATTTAATGATCTGATGCTCGCTGATTTTGAGAAACAAGAGTAAGAGAATTGGCAGGGTGTTGAAGCCAAGAATCCACTGAGCCTTAAGTAGTTTGCGCATGCAGTTTGGTGCTTTTTACGAGCCTTTCGGCTGATAAGTAGATAAGAATCAGAAAAATAAGATTAGTGATAACCCCGATCGCTTCATGGGTGATAGTTGCAGATACAGGGAGCCGGTCTGCATAATTGTTAATTCCGATGGACGCAATAATGCGGGCGCTATTGATGAATATATTTAGCAAATAAGCCAATACTAGGTTAAGTCCGAGCAAGGCAAATTTTAAAGAGAATGAAGTTGTACTTTTTAATAAGCTATAGCTCAAGACCGAAAAGCAGAGCAAGAAGAAATTGAAACCCGAACATGATTTTTCGATATGGATACCAAGGCTGGTGTGTACAAAGCCGTTTTCGGCCGAGTATTGTGCAATGGAATTGCTACTGAGCTCGACTAAAAAATTGATGGGATAGAGGAAGAGATAAAGCTGATCGGTGGTTGCCGCATGATAGGCGAATTTGGCTCCAATAAAAAAGCCAATGCAGAGAAGAAATAATGGTAGGTCCTTAGTTTTCAGCAATTCCCTAAAGATTAAATTTTATACCCTGGCCATTAAACGGCCATTTCCAAAGAAAGGTATAGCGTAGATCACTTCATTTTTTGCGACGGTAAAAACTGTTTCGTTTTTTTCCGAATT
>CATMQD010000278.1 GCA_950073045.1 uncultured Flavobacteriales bacterium
GGGACTTTAACCCTCTGGATATAATTATGAACTTCCGTACTTTGCAGTACGTGTTCGCCCATGCTGGGCACACACAAAAAATAAACGCAAGTCGATTATAACCCCGCTCTGGTTGGGGCTTTGCGGTGGACAGAGAAACCTTTCGTTACTTTACAATAACGCGGTCGAAGCCGCCTTGCGTTTATTCAAACCGTCGGCAGTTATTAAAAATGATAGAATCTGAACTTATATCGAATATACTTGAGTTAACGGTGGAAGGTGAAAAATTCGAAGCCCTGCTGTATCAGCAAATTAACCATTTGACAGTGAAGAAAAAAGAACACACTGGAGTTGGCCTTTTTGTGTACTTAAAGTATGATAAAGAAATAGAAAAGTATAGATTATCTGACTCTCAATTAGACGAATTATTTGGAAACTATAATCACCAGCTGGATAAGTTTGAGCTAATTAATTCGGATTTAAATGTACTTGCTGATACAACGGTGCATTTAACTGATGGATTAATTGATTGCATAGAAATATGGAATAAATTGGGGGACTACCCAAAAGAGGAATTAATCACGTACGAATTAAAGAGATTTGAATAAATAAAAACTATCGCCAATCGAGTAGACAGCTCCGTCCCCAAATAGCAACTGTTGCGCCTCTCAACCGAGCAAAGCGAGCTCAAGCATATCTATTACTGCAGATACTACAATAATCCAGAATTGTTTACTAAAAGCTTGGGCAAGTCTTACGTAAGGGAATTCCCGCCTGAACGTATTCATTCGGGCAGCTCACCCTCTAGGTATAATTATGATATGAGTAATTGCTTAGGTGTTCGCCCATGCTGGGCACACAAAATGCCTAAACGCATAGCCCTTCAGGACAAGCGCATAGCCAAAACCTTAGGTGGCATAAAATTCATAGTTTCGAACAAAAAAAAATAGATACCAAAAACAAGCTTGGCTGGTATCTTTGCTTGTGGTGATAATTCCAGTCCCTTAAGAGCCGTCTCCCATGCCGTGGCCAGTGGTACCATCGCTGCAAGCATGTTAAATCATGAGCTGATTGAAGCGGAGTTTTAATTAGTCTAGGTTTATAATGAATTACTTGTCTAGGCAAGATTGCCCTATATTAAACTCACACAATTCGATTCATTTCTAGTGCCCAGTTTACAATGCTTTAGCGCTCTTATCAGAGCTGTTTTTATATTTTAAGTCGCCAAGCCTATCTTTGGTATCACCTTAAAACAAAATCAAAGCTTTGCCCGGCCCCAAAATTTTCATTCGTTTAATCTTGATACTATTCGCTCCTCTCCTGCGAGCCCAGGATCAAGAACCTAGTCCATATAGTTTGCAAATTCATTATTCGGCAAACTTGCACATGCGATTTACGCCCTTAAGCACCGGCTTCCACCTTGCTGATAAATGGCAAGACCGAATTAAGTTAGACAAACCACCTTTTCTTAACACGCTAGCCTTATCATTTAATAATGATTTATCCCCTAGATGGAGATACAGTATTGCCCTCCATCATAGCTGGATAAATGTCTCTGACGCAGGAAACGGACGCTACTTTTACCGTGATTCGGCAGGAATGCCAGTTTCATTAGACGGAGAAGAAAGCTTTCGAACTGGCAATACAGAAATGCATTTCCAATTTTCTTTGGATTTACTCAAGAATAAAAAATACGATAGCTTTCTTATTTATGCCAATCTTGGGCTTGGTTACTGGACTAGGCATGACAGGTACAAAGAAGTATTAGAAGACTCTCCTGACATTATTAACAATAGCTTCAGCAGAACGCGCTACGGTTTAGTACCCCTATTTGGCATTGGCCTAAAATGGGAAGAATACATCTCCCCACATTGGGGCTATTTCTTTGACCTGTTTTATCTACCAGAGATAATGTTCTCCCCGGTATCCGTATTAATGGAGGACCAAATAACAAATAGAACTTCTAAACCGGATCAAAGATTAAACAATGGGCTCCTAACTGGTGAGCTTGAGGAGAATCTCCGGCATAGACAATTTAGGTTAGGCCTAGGCCTTAGTTTTAGGTTTTAATTGCTTGATGTAGAAAGGTTCAATCCACAATCCCTCAATCCCCATTATTACCAAACCCTATTACTTTTTAAAAGAAAGGGTATAGTTTTCAGCATCAAGCTTTTTTAAAATGGCCTTTTCGTAACGTTTATAATAGCGCTTCTTATCGGGATTTATAAACAAGATTACTTCCTTCCTATCAAGTCCATAAAACTCAAACCTCTGAATCAAACTTTTCTTTGCCAGCGATGTAAGCGGTCCGGTTTGGTATAAGAACTTGGTGCCTTCGCTGTTAAAATCCTCCACTAATTCGGGGATACAGGGGAAGCAACTTCCAGAGTGAAAAAGGAGTACTTCCTGTTCTTGGGTTTTGAGGTCCAAATAAACTTTAGCTCTTTCGAGCTCCATTAATTGATTGGCCTCTATCCTAAGCGTATCAGGGGATTGAATAAACAAAAATAGAATAGTAATTATCGTGATCCTCATAATACTCATTTTGCTTATTCTTAAATTCTTCCACAGAAATACCTTCCTTTAAACCCTCGGTATAGTCCTTCTTACTTAAAATGTAAAGTTTCCCCTTAAAGAGGACCGCCGGATAGGAGTCCATTATCTCGATTGGGGGATTGCTATAAGATAGCTCACCCTTGGGCCACCTTTCCGCAAGCACATTTTTGCTTTGTAGCTGCCAGCTTGCATCTACATTAGTGTAGATATCCAGCAATCGATAATCAAACTTTGAGCCTGGAGCCCGCTTAAAGATCAGAATCAAATCTTCATTGTAAAATACCTTAGTAATTCTATACACCTTTTCATCAAATTCCTGCAGCTTAGGAATCCAGTACTTCGGTTGTTGACTACCAGAGAAAATCTCCTCCCTGAACATCTCAATACTATCATTCATTAAGGGCCCATTAAGACTATCTTTTAAAAGCAATTCACTTTCCTTCGTCTCAAAATTATAGAGGTAACAGCTGTAGTCTAAGGTATTACAGTAGAACAATCCACTGGAGTGGAAGTCAATTAATTGACCAACCCGCGCGAAATAATGCGGAAAATCGAAAGGAACCTCGTGTTTTTCCTTTAAGTCTAGGACACTGGAGCCGCTTCTAAATTCAAGCTTTTGCTTGGGCCAGAAAAAATCCGGATAAGTTTCCAAACTAACTGTTAAATCCGGACTAGCATAAGCCTGACGAAAAAGGTCTTTGTTTAAGTCTCTTAGCACTGAGTCAGAGTCACCATTTAGCTTAACAGAAAGCGCACTTTGGGTATTGGCAATTAAAAACCCATCTTCATGCTTGGTGATGAACCTGGGAAAAGCTAAAGTTTTAGCTATTGGGTAAACCTCCTTGCCTTGCTTAGGATGAAGCTTGGTGAGGTGTAAAACCGAACTACTGTCTTGCGCCTTTAACACATAAAACAGCAAGGAGTCGCCCCATACCTGAAATGCCGTGAAATCATTATAGTCCTCGTTGATTCTGGTTTTAATAACCGTGTCTAAAACAAGGTTTTGTGCAGAGGCATAGTTAAATAAACCAAATACTAGAAATAGGCAGGCGAATTGAGCAGAAAGCTTAATCATGGTTATCAGGCGATTAAAAGCAAATTGAAAGTTTAAATATAGGGAAGGCCTCCCATACAGGCGCTCCAAGTTCTGAATTCCAAAATCGAATAATTGGAGTTTAGGCTAAAAAATATCCCCAACCTGCAAACCTTTGAGGGATTTCTGCGTATAATTGTATAGCGAAGCAGATTAATCAGGTTAAACTGACCCCGGCAGTAATGTCGGGGTTTCTTATTTTTTGGACTTTCGTTAAGTAGAAAGATTCTTAGGCTTCTTCTCAATTGAATGCAAGCACTTATCCCTTCTTTTGTACAACCCTTCTAAAAGTGAGCGAAGCGAAACGGTCTAAGTTCTAAGTTCTAAAAGCGAAGCGGTCTTCCTGGCTTCAAGCAAGCTTGGCGGGCAGGATTAACCTGTGATCCTGATTCAGCTTTAAAGAGGTACATCAAGCGACAGCACAAAAAATTAGGCAGCACCCCTCCGCAATTAACATTTGAAAGCAATAAGATCTTCTTAAGCACAATCCATCTAAAAGTGAGCGAAGCGAAACGGTCTAAGTTCTAAGTTCTAAAAGCGAAGCGGTCTTCTTACTTCCGCTTTAAGCAAGCTTGGCGGGCAAGAT
>CATMQD010000279.1 GCA_950073045.1 uncultured Flavobacteriales bacterium
GGTTAGGAGCTTCAAGTTCACTTACAGATAATCTTGTAAATATTGTGAATTATCTTAAAAATGAAAAAATGAGTAAACAAAAAAAGGGCGTACCTTTTCCCTGCAAGTTAAAAACGAAGAATTTAATACCATCTATGAATCTGCGCTTTTTTAAACTGGTTTCCCTACTACTCTGCCTCAGCGCTCCAATGGCTATTAGCGCACAAATTTCGGCTCCAGAAGAATACACTAAGGAAGATTTCATCCGCGATTTTAAGCAAGGCTATTTATTGGTTCGACTTCAGGATAAGCATCTCACCATTAAAAGCCTTAAAGAAAATGGCAATGAGGATGAGATTGAACAGATTATAGCCAAACAAAGACGCGAGAATCAAGAAATTATACTCTCCTTTTCTAATGTCTTCACCTTTTGTCCGGTCTACTTTTTTTATGCCAAGGATAGCGAGGCCATCCGTAAAGGTGATTTTAAAGACAAGGTATTTGATGCTCAACTACAAAGCGTAGACTTAAATAGCGAAAAGGTGGTTTTTACTGCAGAGTTTGCCGAAACGGAAAAGCTTGGCATTGAAGGACTAATCATTCGCGATTCCCAGATGTTGGCCCTAAAAGATCCTCTTCCCTATTTTGAAAGACGATACGCCTTTTTTGGTTTAATAGAGCGTTCCAAGGCTCAGATGATTGAGCGTTACAATAAAAAACTCTTCAAGTACGCGGAAATCTACGGGCTTTAATTTAAGGCCTTATGGCGAAAAGCCACCCCTTCTTAATAGATAAATAAGTTTCAGTGATTAAAATATAGAAGCCATCACTAGCGCTTATACTTTTAGAACAATTGGCCTAATTATGCATTGCTATAATTACGATAACCAATTTTCTAAAAGCTATGAAACAACTACTTACCACAGGCATTTTGATTATGGCCCTCAGTTTAGGTGCCCAAGTAAATATGCAGGGCGACATTAGTAAATGTCCCGTTCATGGTGGTGGCAGTGCTAGTACCGCTGCACCACAAGCGCAAAAAAATGTGCAAGAAGGTCCTAATAACCGCGACTGGTGGCCGAACCGCCTAGACCTGAGCGTGCTTCGTCAGCATTCTCAAAAATCGAATCCTATGGATCCGGATTTTGATTATGCCGAGGCTTTCAATAATTTGGATTATGATGCATTAAAAGCGGATATCCGCATGGTTTTAACCGAAAGTCAGGATTGGTGGCCAGCCGATTACGGCCACTATGGTGGTTTATTTATCCGCATGGCTTGGCATAGCGCTGGCACCTATCGTACTGGTGATGGTCGTGGAGGTTCTCGGGCTGGACAACAGCGTTTTGCTCCTTTAAATAGCTGGCCCGATAATGCCAATTTAGATAAAGCCCGCCGTTTACTATGGCCCGTAAAGCAGAAGTATGGCGCAGCTATTTCTTGGGCCGACCTTATGATATTAACTGGAAACGTAGCCTTAGAAGATATGGGCTTTGAAACTATTGGTTTTGCTGGTGGCAGAACGGATGTTTGGGAACCTGCCAGCAATGTGTATTGGGGACCTGAGAGCAAGTGGTTGGAAGACAATCGCTATAATGATAGCAATCGTCAATCATTAGAAAAGCCACTAGCCGCCGTGCAAATGGGTTTAATTTATGTTAATCCCGAAGGTCCGAATGGTAATCCCGATCCGGTTTTAGCCGCTAAAGATATCCGTGAGACTTTCGGTCGTATGGGTATGAATGATGAAGAAACCGTAGCGCTTATTGCAGGCGGACATACCTTAGGAAAAACACATGGACGTGCCAGCACCGAATACATGGGTCCAGAGCCGGAAGCAGCAGCTATTGAGGAACAAGGTTTTGGTTGGACTAGCTCTTATGGCAGTGGCAAGGGCGCCGATGCTACTACTTCTGGCTTGGAAGTAATTTGGACACGCACCCCAACTAAATGGAGTCACGATTATTTCAAAGCCATCTTCAATTTCGAATGGGAATTGCAAAAAAGTCCAGGTGGTGCACACCAATGGGTGGCTAAGGATGCCGACAAGGTAGTTCCCGATCCATTCGACAGCACCAAGTTTTACCGTCCAACCATGCTTACCACGGATTTATCGCTACGCTACGACCCAGCTTATGAGAAAATCTCTCGTCGCTTTTTAGAAAATCCAGAAGAGTTTGAAGAGGCTTTCGCGAAAGCCTGGTTTAAATTAACGCACCGCGATATGGGACCAAAAACAAGCTATATCGGGCCAGAGGTTCCAGAAGAAGATTTCATTTGGCAAGATCCTATTCCTGCACTCGACCATGAGCTAGTAAATGCGCAGGACATAAAAATGTTAAAAGAGAAGATTCTAAAGTCGGGTTTAAATATTCCGGAATTAGTAAATACCGCTTGGGCTTCGGCTTCTACTTTCCGAATATCTGATCGTCGCGGTGGTGCCAATGGAGCACGTATTCGTTTAGAACCTCAGCGCAGCTGGGAATGCAATAATCCGGAGCAATTGGAAAAAGTGCTGAAGGTATTGGAAGAAATTCAGTCCGACTTTAATAAGAAAGCCAAAGGGAATAAAAAGATTTCCATGGCCGACCTTATTGTGCTTGGTGGTTCGGCAGCGGTAGAGCAAGCGGCCAAAAACGCGGGCTTTAGTGTAGAAGTACCTTTTAATCCTGGACGTATGGATGCCAGTCAAGAGCAGACAGACGTAGAAGGCATGGCGGTATTGGAACCGATGGCGGATGGATTCCGTAATTATCAAACTAAGCAGTATATGCTAAGCAGCGAGGAGCTATTAGTAGATAAAGCCCAACTCTTAACCCTTAGTGCTCCTGAAATGACCGTATTAGTTGGCGGTATGCGAGCCATGGGCGCCAATTACGATTACAGCGATAAAGGTTTATTAGGTACTACTGAAGGTACTCTTAACAATGATTTTTACGAAAACCTCTTAGCCATGGATACCAAATGGGAAGCGCTTGATGATCGTAAGATGACCTTTAAGGGGATAGATCGTAAAAGTGGCGAGCAAAAATGGACCGCAACTCGCGCGGATCTCATCTTCGGATCTAATTCGGAATTAAGAGCGATTGCCGAAGTATATGCTAGTGCCGATGCGGAAGAAAAATTTGTGAAAGATTTTGTGGCCGCTTGGACCAAGGTGATGAACCTAGACCGATTTGACATGAACTAAAGTTAGAATAGCTTAGTTAGGAAAGGCCTTCTCAAATTATTGGGAAGGCCTTTTTATTTGATTCATGCGATAGTATTATTTGGTATAAATCGCCTTTACTTTCTTTACTGGTCCCTGTGAGGATTCACCACGTGGTGCTTCCTTAAAATCATCTGTGATAAGATCTTCGTCTTCATAATAGTTTAGCTCCGAAATCGCTAAGTCTCTATCGATTTCGATGGGCACATTAGCAATGAACACATCATCTTTTGGTGTAAGCGTTTCATTATCGTAATAAACTGATACTGATACATAAACCTTTCCATCTAATTCGAAAAGGCTGCCGGCATAGCTAAGAAAGCGATAGTATTCAATCTTAAAACTTTGCCCCATCTTTGGAATTATCAACTGGGTCTTTCCTATGAGTTTATGCTCCGGCACTGTATCTCGACTTATATGAAGCAAACTAATTTCTGCCACTGTAATTCCACTTTCGGAAGTTCTTAAGCTAGAGATATTTGCATGGACTTGACCGTAAGCCGAGTTGAACATAAAGAGACTTAGAACTGCAATTTTCAGGTATTTCATAAGCGAAGGATTTAGATTGCAAAAAAGGTACAGTTTTTAATTGGCTTTGCCTAAATCCTCGCCTACCTTGGTCCCATGAACTACGAGGCGGTAATCTTCGATTGTGATGGAGTTTTGGTGGATAGCGAGTCCATTTCCAATCGCTATTTAGTGGAATTAGCGCGAGAAGAAGGAATTGATATTGATCTCCAGTATTCATTGCAAAATTTTCAAGGTCATGCTTTAGCCCATGTTTTTCAAGAAATGGAAAAATTGAAGGGCAGTGCGTTAAAAGCAAATTTTGAAGAGGATTTCCGCCAGCGTACTTTTAGAGCTTTCGCTGAAGAAATTGAGGCTGTTGATGGTGCCCGTGACTTAATTGAATCTTTAGATTGCCCCATGGCGGTAGCCTCCAATGGCCCGCGCAATAAAATGGACATCACCCTAAAAGGGGCGGGGCTTTACTCCTTTTT
>CATMQD010000280.1 GCA_950073045.1 uncultured Flavobacteriales bacterium
GCCCAGATTAATGTCTTGGAAAGCTATCAATCCAAAAATGACCAAAGCAAAAAGTAAATCTACACTGGCCACCAGACTTTTAGATAATACCAGCAGAATTCGTGGGAAGTATATTTTTTGCAGCATGCTGCGAGCTTGGATAAGGGCCGTAGCACCCTGACTAAGGTTGTAATTAAAAAATCCCCAGAACACCAGTCCGCTTAGAGTGTAGCTTAAAAAGGGAATTCCAGCCGTATCAGCCTTCAGGGCTCTACTAAAAACGAGGTATAGCACGGCCACGGAAAATAGCGGTTGTATTATTGCCCAGGCCGAGCCCAATATGGTTTGGGCATAACGAACTTGGAAATCTCGTCGGGCCAAACTAATCCAAAGGCTACGATATTGCCTTAGCTCTTTAATTTGGGAAAGGAGACTTTGTCCTCCTGCTCTGATTACTATGTAGGCCGATTTTGCGATTTCACAAATATAGCCGCCTATTCCTTAATCAGGCGCAAGCTTTGCTGCTGATCTTCTTGAATAAGATGTATTAGATAAATTCCCTTTTGAGCCGGTAATTGGAATTGATAGTCATTTCCCGCCTCAAGTTCATCTTTAAAGAGTATCCGACCTTGTAAATCCGTAAGCATCAATTTGGTGCCATACAGGTTTAAGGGGGACTGTAAATTCCCCGTTCAAGAAGAAGGGTTGGATAAGCGTTGATGTCCAGTGTAGTTTGGTTTTCATCTAGCGAAAGTGGAGAGAAGAATTGCAGGCATGCACTAGTATCGGTACAATTGGTGGAGCTTACGATAACTGCATAGCTTCCAGTACTATCGGGGTAGAACTCACGGTTTGTAGCCCCGGGAATTGGGAGCCCCGTATTACAGTCGATCCATTGATAGTTTACCAAAGGCTGAGTAGCAATAAGAGTCGTATCGTCCCATTGATAGGCAGTAGAGTCAATGAAATTCATCGTGAGGTTTAGGAATACTAAAGAGTCGCAACCCTGAGAACTTTCTAAAATATAACGATCGCCATTGCTATTATCATTGTAGGTGAAGTTGTTAATCCAGCGGTAGGAATTACAAGCGATAATGGTATCGTAACCATATACCTCATTACAGTAAGTGAGCTTTAACATGTAGGAAGAAAGGGAAATCGTATTACCATTATCTACTACACTTGGGTCGGGATCGAAGTCCATAGTGCCATTATAGCGACCACCAACATAGAGTTCGCCATCGCTATTTACCATCGCTAATCCGGGGTAATCGGTAACGCTAGAACCCCAGGTTTCACCATATAAAAGGGTACCAGCAGAGTCGAGGTGCGCCACAAAAATATCTTCCATGCCATTGGAATTTCGATTTAGAGCGCCATTGCCCGGATCGAGGTCGATGCTAGAGGTGAAGTTAGAAGAAAGCACAATACCTTCCGCGCCATCGCGACTAAGACTCATGCTGTTTTTACCAAGACTAGCATTACCCCACATTTTGGCCCAACGAAGGGTCCAGGCGGTATCTAGCTTCCAAGCAAAAAGCGGAGTTTGTGCACCAACTGCGCTTAGACTTAGGGTTCCGGTACTGTCGGGGTCGAAATCCTGAGTTCCCGAAAAATAGCCCGAGAAGTAAAGCTCCGTATCATTAAGAAGTTCCATATGCTGCGGAACAATTGGGCAAGACATAGCATTTTTAAATGTTCCAATCGGACTTAGATGTAGAAAAAATCCTGCGCCACTAACTCTTTCATCCATATAGAATACTTCGGTGGCATTCGTGTCTGGATCAAAGTCTACCGAATCTTTATAAAAACCTTGCACATAGATTTCTTGGTCATTGCCTAATTTCACGTTTAAGGCTTGGTCTTCATCGCCCCCACCAAAGCTGCGAGCCCATAAAATATTACCACCAGCGCTTAGTCGTAATACAAAAGCATCCGACATTCCGTTGCCAAATAATGGCGCATAGCCCATGGTAGGGTCCATATCTGGATTCCCCCAAAAAAATCCGCTAATCACAATTTCCCCAAAGTCGTTAACCGAGATATCATTTGGAGATTCTAGGGAACCATCGCCAAAAGATTTAGCAAAAAGGAGATCGCCATTTGGCTTTAAGGCCCAAAGGAAAATATCGGCATAGCCTACTACTTGAAGCATTCTCATGCCTGGTCCTGGGTCGAAATCCATGGCTCTTGTAAATTCTCCCACCGCATAGATATTGCCACTAGCATCAACATCAATGGCTTTAATTTTTTCGGGATTATTGTTGCCTAGGGTGTGCACCCACATCATGTTTCCGTAAGGATCGTACTTAGCCACGAACATATCGTAAATACCATCGGCGGTATCCACGCGATTGTGTGGACCATGGTCAAAGTCGACTACACCAGCAAAGGTTCCCGCGATGATAATATTACCATTGGGATCCATCTCGCTATCCACAATATTAAATTGATCATTCTGGGTAAACCAGGCTAATTGAAGGTTTTGAGCACTTAAGCTAAGGCTTAAGCAAAGGAAAAACAGAGTACGGAGCATAAAATGGGATTCTCGGTAAAAATATAATTTATCTAATATCCTGCTAGTAAGAATGAGTAAGCGACTTTGCTGATTTGAATTGGGTTCTATCTTTGCCTTATGTCCACTTTGAGTACGGCCATAGAATATTTAAAGGGAGTAGGTCCCGCTAAGGCCGACCTTATAAAGAAGGAGTTGAAGATTTTCCGCTATGCGGATTTACTTCAATTGTATCCTTATCGCTATGTGGATCGCAGTCGTTTTTATAAGATTAACGAGATCGCTGGAGCTTCCGCAGAAGTTCAGCTAAAGGGGCAAATAACCCATATGGAATCCCTTGCCGGGAAAGGGCGCTCCAAACGATTGAAGGCGACCTTTAGCGATGGCAGTGGGGAAGTGGAATTAGTGTGGTTTAAAGGTGCTCAGTGGATAGAGAAAGCTTTAAAGCTCCATCAAACTTATGTGCTTTACGGTAAACCTAATTTCTTTAATGGTGGATTGAGTTTTCCCCATCCAGATTTAGAATTGGAAGTCGACTTTAAACGCAGTCCAATTAGAGGCTTACAACCACTTTATCCCAGCACCGAAAAGCTAAATCAGAAGGGTTTAAACAATCGGGGTTTAGCCAAATTAACGCGCGTGCTTTTGCCGCAATTAAAGGGCCAGTTGCCTGATTTTTTTCCACCCCATTTTTTAGAACGCTACCAATTAATGCCTCGCGAAGAGGCCTTGATGCAAATCCATTTTCCCGCCAGTTTAGAAAAGGCAGAGCAGGCGCGCTTAAGATTGAAGTTTGAAGAACTTTTCTTTTTTCAAATGGAAATGGCGGCTCAAAAGCGCAAGCATCAACGGGATTTTCAGAGTTATGCCTTTCCAGAAGTAGGAGACATTTTTAATCGTTTTTACAAAGAGGTTTTACCCTTTGAGCTTACGGGCGCTCAGAAACGAGTATTAAAGGAAATTCGGAGTGACATTCGCTATGGCAAGCATATGAATCGCCTTTTACAAGGAGATGTGGGCTCGGGTAAAACCATGGTAGCCTTAATGAGCATGCTCATTGCGATCGACAATGGTTTTCAAGCTTGCCTGATGGCACCTACCGAGATTTTAGCACAACAACACTTTCTTGGGATTTCTGAATTAGTAGCAGACTTACCCCTAGAGGTAGCGCTATTAACTGGTTCGGTTAAAACTGCCGACCGCAAGGTGATTCACCAGAAATTGGAAGACGGTTCCCTGCATATTCTAATTGGTACTCATGCTCTTTTAGAAGATAAGGTGAAGTACCAAAACTTAGGAATGGCGGTGGTGGATGAACAACATCGTTTTGGGGTAGCCCAAAGGGCAAAACTGTGGAAGAAGAACAAACTTCCTCCCCATATTTTAGTAATGACCGCCACACCTATTCCGCGCACCTTAGCCATGAGTGTGTATGGTAATTTAGACTTATCCATAATCGATGAATTGCCGCCAGGTAGAAAACCGATTACTACTAAACATGCTTTCGATAAAGACCGCAATAGCTTATTCGGCTTCTTAGAAGAGGAAGTTGAGAAAGGACGCCAAGTTTATATTGTTTATCCCCTCATTGAGGAGTCGGAAAAAATGGATTATAAAGATTTGATGGATGGCTATGAAAGTATTTGTCGAGCTTTTCCACGTCCAA
>CATMQD010000281.1 GCA_950073045.1 uncultured Flavobacteriales bacterium
TTTAAACTCTCTAAACTTTGGGTAGATAATAAACCGCTTCCCGATTTTTTATCCTTGCTTGTTTCTTCCGATTTCTTGGGGTTAAGGGTACCTGGTTCCGATTTGGGTGAACCTTCACCTAAAATAATTCCCGCTTTATCTAGTATTTCCTCATAGGTGAAAATGGGAGTTTTAAAGCGGATGGCCAGGGCTACAGCATCGGAAGTTCGGGCATCTAGGCTATGGGTTTCCCCGTCTCGTTCACAAACCAAGATGGAGTAAAAAACTCCATCTTGTAATTTGTGAATCAATACTTCTTTTAGGCCGATTTTAAATTGATCGGCGAAGTTTTTGAACAAGTCATGAGTTAAAGGCCGGGGAGGGTTCATGTCCTTCTCCAAGGCAATGGCGATACTTTGGGCTTCAAAACCGCCGATAATAATGGGTAATCGCCTTTCACCATTTTCTTCTCCCAAAACTAGCGCGTAAGCACCACTTTGGGTTTGACTGTAGGATAGACCTTTAACAAAGAGCCTGATTTGCTGCATTAATTTGCCGCCTTGAATTTTTTGATTTCCTCGGTCAATTTGGGTACCACATCGAAGGCGTCGCCCACGATTCCGTAGTCTGCAGCCTTAAAGAAAGGCGCTTCTGGATCTTTATTGATAACCACAATTGTTTTAGAGGCACTCACTCCTGCAAGGTGCTGAATCGCGCCGGAAATACCAACTGCGATGTATAAATTTGGTTTAATAGCGATACCGGTTTGTCCAACGTGCTCACTATGAGGGCGCCAATCCATATCAGATACAGGCTTGCTACAAGCAGTTCCAGCATCTAATACTTCGGCTAATTCTTCAATCATGCCCCAGTTTTCTGGACCTTTTAATCCACGGCCGGCACTAACAACGCGCTCGGCTTCAGGTAAAGGAATTTTTCCTTTTACACGATCTACTTCTTGCACATTTACACGAGCTACATCACCTGCAGAAGCCTCTATGCTTTCTACGCTGGCACTGCCTTCTCCGGCAACTGGTGCTAAGGAATTTGGAACGAAATTAACTACGCGTTTAGCCGCATCAGAATTTAAGATGTTAAATCCTTTGCCAGAATAAACTCCGCGCTTTACAGCAAATGGACTGGTGCTTTCGGGTAAGGCAACAACATTGGTTAAAAGTGCGGCATCAGAATGAATACTTAATGCGGGCGCAAGAGCTTTTCCATTAAAAGTTCCACTGATAATCACAGTATCGGCAGATTGAGCGGTGGCAACTTCGGCGATGGCTTTACCATAAGCATTTGCGTCGAAATTATTAAAGGCATCTCCTTGTAAGTGCAATACCTTGTTTACACCGTATTGACCAGCTTCGGAGGCATCTTCCTCTAAATTGCCAATGCATAAGCCGATGGCCTCAGTGCCTAACATTTCAGCGGTTTTGGAAGCATAATAAGCAGCTTCCCAAGTGTTTTTCTTGAATTTGCCTTCCCAGGCTTCGAGATATACTAAAACGGACATTCTTTCAATTTTTTGGTTTAGAGAACTTTGGCGTCTTCATGCAACATGCGCACTAAATCGGAGATGTTTTCCGCATCAACCATTTTAACCGCGCTTTTCGGAGCAGGCTTGCTATACAGTCTTGGCTCGGTTCTGTTGGCAGCTTCTACTGGCGCTTTAACCTCTAGGGGTTTAGAGCGGGCTTGCATAATACCGCGCATATTGGGAATACGAAGATCTTTCTCTTCTACTAAACCTTTTTGTCCGCCAATGATAAATGGTAAGCTAGCACTTAACTTTTCTTTACCACCATCAATTTCACGAATCATGTTATAATTATCGCCATCGGCTTCCATGCCTACACAAGCATTTACAAAAGGCCATTGTAGTAAGGCCGCTACCATACCGGGAACCTGACCACCATTGTAATCGATAGATTCACGACCAGCGATGATAAGATCGAATTCACCTTCTTGAGCTACTGCAGCAATTTGCTTAGCTACGAAAAAGGCATCCGAAGGTTCTGCGTCAACGCGAATTGCATTGTCTGCGCCAATAGCTAAAGCTTTACGCAGGGTAGGCTCGGTATCCTTTCCTCCAACATTTAGCACCGTAACACTGGCGCCTTGCTTTTCTTTTAACCAAACCGCGCGGGTTAGGCCAAACTCGTCATAGGGATTGATCACGTACTGCACTCCGTTTTTATCAAATGCACTGTTATCCGCAGTGAAGTTGATTTTAGAAGTTGTGTCGGGTACGTGACTGATGCAAACTAGTACCTTCATTTATATAGATTTTCTGAGAAGTGATTTTGTCTATGCCGCGAAAATAGCCTAAAAAAAGCCGCGGTCAAAATGTTATGCATGCATACTAAATCCCTTTTTGCTCAATCCGAGGTAAAAGTCCCCAGATTGGGTACACTTTAGTACTTTTGGCGCTGCAAAATCATTAGGATGGCGAGAGTAATACAATTCAGAGAGGCAGTAGCCGAAGCAATGAGTGAGGAAATGCGTCGCGATGAGCGCGTTTACCTGATGGGAGAAGAAGTGGCGGAGTACAATGGTGCTTACAAAGCTTCTAAAGGAATGTTGGATGAGTTTGGTCCGAAAAGAGTTTTAGATACCCCAATTGCAGAGCTTGGCTTTGCTGGTATTGGTGTAGGATCAGCCATGAACGGTTTACGTCCGATTGTGGAGTTTATGACCTTTAATTTCTCCATGGTGGCAATTGACCAGATTATTAATAATGCGGCTAAGATGTACCAGATGAGCGGCGGGCAGTTTAATGTGCCAATCGTTTTTCGTGGTCCAACCGCCTCAGCGGGTCAGCTAGCAGCTACGCATAGTCAGGCATTTGAAAGTTGGTATGCAAATACACCTGGCTTAAAGGTAGTAGTTCCTAGCAATCCGTATGATGCCAAAGGTTTATTGAAATCAGCTATTCGTGATAATGATCCCGTGATCTTTATGGAGAGTGAGCAGATGTATGGCGACAAGATGGAAGTTCCTGAAGAGGAATACCTTATTGAATTAGGCAAGGCTTCTATTCGTCGTGAAGGAAGCGATGTTACTATCGTGTCATTTGGAAAGATCATTAAAGAGGCAGATAAAGCGGCTGAAGAATTGGCTAAAGATGGTATCGAATGTGAGATTATTGATCTTCGTACTGTACGCCCTATCGACTATGCAACGGTAGTAGAGTCTCTAAAGAAAACCAATCGCATGGTGATTTTAGAAGAGGCTTGGCCATTGGGTAATATTTCTACGGAGATCATTGCTCATTGTCAGCAAAACGCCTTCGATTACCTCGATGCTCCTATTTTAAGAATTAATACAGCCGATACTCCAATGGCCTATGCGCCTACCTTAGTAGAGGAGTTCTTACCAAACGCTGGCCGAGTGGTTAGCGCGGTTAAGAAGGTTTTATATAAGGATTAAGAAATCTCGATATTTTTAAAGGAATCGGTCCAAATTACACGAAGATTGGCCTGTAGCCTCAGCATCAGAGCATTTGCTTTTGGTTAGCAGGCTTTTTCGTTTACTTTTGCGCCCCTTCAACTAATTTTTTTAAATCAATCAATACACAACTATGAACGACTGGTTAATGTATGCGGTTCCCGCCTTAGGGCTTGTTGGAATCCTTATAATGCTGGCAAAGTCATCTTGGGTGAGCAAACAAAGCTCCGGTGACGCAAAAATGTCAGAACTGGCAGGGCACATCGCAGATGGTGCTATGTCTTTCCTTAAAGCAGAATGGAAAATCATGAGCTATTTCGTGGTGATCGCTGCCATTCTTTTAGGTTTCTCAGGAAATATGGTAGAGCATTCTCACCCTATTATCGCTGTTGCCTTTGTAATTGGTGCGGTATTCTCTGCTTTGGCAGGATATGTTGGGATGCGAATTGCTACTAAAGCAAATGTGCGTACAACCGAGGCTGCTCGTACTAGTTTGGTTTCTGCTTTAAAAGTTTCTTTTACCGGTGGTTCTGTAATGGGACTAGGTGTAGCTGGACTAGCCGTTTTAGGTTTAGGCAGCTTATTCATTGTATTCTTTAACATGTTTGTACCGGAGGGTGCTGCAATTACTGGTGGCGAAATGAAAACCGCCATTGAGGTATTAGCCGGTTTCTCTCTTGGAGCAGAGTCTAT
>CATMQD010000282.1 GCA_950073045.1 uncultured Flavobacteriales bacterium
TTACTCGTCTCCACTAAAAGAATTGTACTATTCCTAGGTTACACTCAAAACTGTCACATCTTTCATCTCTACACTTTTGTAGCTCACGTTTAGTAAATCAAACTGCATTATGATACCCCTTTGATCTGAAGCTAGGTGTTGTAAGCATCAAACCCCACATTGATGGATAGTGCTCTGCAGGTCTTTTAAACTTAGCGCTCAGCAGGAGCTTTCTGTGGGTTACCGGCAAGGGAACGGATAATGGTTTTTATGGATATCCTTAAAAAAGAAACTTCTTTTTAGCGGTTTCCTTATTTTTAAGCAACCAATAATCATTCGCTAACTTCATGAAAACCTCGCTTAATCTTCGCTTCTATGGCTTCTGCTTGTTTATCGCTAACCTGCTTTGGCTTAAATGTCTGTACGACCTCATTCACTTTAGCGAACGAAAACCAAGCTTTTCCTTTCCAAGCTTTTTTATTCCACTTTTCACTTTGGCCAGCTTAGCCTTTATCGGCTATTCCATTTATTCCTACCGTCGCTTAAATCAAAGCTTTAATAAAACCTTGGGCTTCGAAGTAAAAACAGGCTGGCTGTATCTGCTCATCAGCCTTTCGGTTATTTGCACTGCCCCAGTATGCTATCGCTACGTGATTTTCCTCGCGGCTTATCCCCTGGGAGCAGTAATTCGAATAAGTTTAATTCTTGTCCCCCTTCTTATCTTCTTTCTCAGTTATCGAAAGCAAAAAGATTATTCGAGCTACCTCTTGCCACTCGCGCTATTCGGTCTATTACCCAACGATAAATGCTGGAATCCTTTTAATTATTGGTGGGTAGACACTATCGGGGCCTCACCGCTAAGCTATATGCCTACGGTAGCTCTCATCTTATTTAGCTACCCCGCACTACGGCAAAAAATCCAGTGGTGGGACATCGCGGTAGCTATACTCATATGCTTTGGCGCCTTGTTTATTGCTTTAGGACATCGATTGCGAATTATCTGGTAGGATTAGAGTTTTAGCGAATTAGGATAGCTTCCCAAATCAATACCCCAGAATAGCGGTAAGATGAAGTAAATCAGGGCGAGCAGCAATACGGCCGAAATTAGGTTTAACCAAACGCCACTGCGAAGCATATCCCCAATTTTCAATTGTCCCGTTCCAAAAACCAGCGCATTGGGAGGTGTGGCAACGGGAAGCATAAAAGCACAGGAAGCTGCTACGGCCGCCGCAATCATTAATCCAAAAGGATGCATATTTACCGATACCGCTAAAGGGGCAAGGGTAGGCAGGATAACTGAAGTAGTGGCTAGATTGGAGGTAATTTCGGTTAAGAAGTTCACCGCAATTATCAAAATAAGGAGCAGGGCCACCAAACTGATGCCGGCCAAAGCTGATAAGTGACCGCCTAGCCAATCTGCCAAGCCACTCTGATCAAAACCCAGGGCTAGGGCAATTCCACCGCCGAAAAGGAGCAGTACTCCCCAGGGAAGTTTATCCATATCATCCCAATTTAAAAGGGCCGCACCACCCTTTTCGGAGGGCAGTAAAAACAAGATTAAAGCCCCGCACAGCGCAATCAAGGTATCGTTAACCATCGGTAAATAAGGTTGAATAAGGTAGGAGCGGCTTATCCAAGCTAAGGCAGTAAGGGCAAAAACCAAAAGCACCCGCTTTTCGG
The DNA here is from genome assembly GCA_950073045.1 of uncultured Flavobacteriales bacterium. Lineage (GTDB taxonomy): Bacteria > Bacteroidota > Bacteroidia > Flavobacteriales > Schleiferiaceae > Croceimicrobium. The sequence continues at coordinate 1,660 of CATMQD010000282.1, forward strand.
AACTGTTCATTGGTCCTAATTCCTGGAGCTGATTGCGGATTTCATCCTTACTTCCAGCCAAGGTGTTTTCAGTAAAGCGAAAGGCAATCTTGCTTAAATACCACCAGCAAATAGCTAGGAGGGCCAGCGAAAAAGGCAGGCCAATGGAGAACCATTGGAAAAAAGTGATCTCGATATTATAAGTCTTCTGAATTACACCGGCCAAGATTAAATTAGGAGGGGTGCCAATTAAGGTTGCAATACCCCCAATGGAAGCACTATAGGCAATAGCCAACATGAGTGCTTTATTAAATTTTTCGCCTTCTCTGCTATTCGAGGCGCTACCGCTTAACATGGCCATTCCAATTGGGAGCATCATCACGGTAGTGGCGGTATTGGATATCCACATGCTTAAAAATGCGGTAGCCAGCATAAAAAGATGTAGGGATGACTATAAGCATGCAGGGTTTCTGTCATGGCTAAGCCACCGCATAGTGGAAAAAGTACAATCGGTAAAAGGGCAGTAGCAGCAATTGGAATGGCCTCACTAATCCACCATATTGCCACCCAAGCGGTAACTGCTAATACCGCTTGCGCAGAAGGGTTTAAACCTGCAGGTTCAACCACGAAATAGAGCAAAATAAAACTAAGGGGACCCGCCAAAAGTCCCAGGCTTTTCTTCCAGGTATAATGTGGCATAGAAAAATTAATAGAGGAGATCGGCAGCATAAAGCGCATTCGCCCTAAAATCGTGGGCTACTCCGCTAAGACTCTTAAACTGCCAAGCATAATTTATAGAGGCCTCATTGGCCAGTTTAGCACTTTCTTGATAATAGTATTGGGCGCGGGCTAAGCGATTATCGCCTTGCTCATTAGCTTCGGGACTGCGACGCAAACTATTTGCATTCGGATCATTATCATTTAAACCAACTACTATGTATACCGGCTTCGCAAAAATGCGAGCTAAGGCGTTTCCTTGTAATGGACTTTCCTTTAAGCCATAGGGGAATTCAACCGTAAAATCTGGCATAGTATACCAGCCCGAGGCGGCCGCTACAATCCGATTTACTTGGGCATCGGGCCAAAAGTAATTATAGCGATGTGCCACTTGTCCGCCGGCCGAATGACCAAAAACATCATAATTAGTGGCGCTTAAACCACTGCGATCCTTAAAATCTTCAAACATGGAGTCTATAGGCGAAAAGCTCCATTCTTCAAATGGATTTAAGCTAGCGGCACTTGGATCATCACCGTTCTCAAAAATATTCCCCAAATTATAAGCATCTCCACCAGGGTATTGCTCATTACTGAACTCAGGCACTAAGAGGGCAAACTCCTTTTGATTGGCCTTGGCTATTAATTCATCTCTACTCTCCTTGGCATCGCGACCAAAACCATGGAACACAATTAAAACCGGCCGATGGGCAGCTAGATTTGGAGGAATATAATAGTAAACTCGCAAGGGCTTATTGGCTAAAGAAGGGTAGTCTTTAAATAGATAGGAACCACTGCCCTCTAAATCTACCTTGGCCAGTCCACTATGGTCATTATTGTCGCAAGCCAATAAGCCAAAACAGAAGGCAAATAAGAGCAGAGAATTCTTCAACATCATTTTAATTTTGGCCAAATATATCGGGTGGCTTAAGGCTAAAAAGTTACCAATAACTTTATTTTTTAGATACCAATTTGCCGGATTCGCGATAGAGTCGGGCCATTTGTTTCACTTTACGGCGGATAACTGGCTCACGAACGGAGGAATAGCCTAAAATAAGTCCCTGCTGATCACTTGGTCCAATGGCGCATTTACTATAAGCATGCGTTACAATTTGATGCTCTTTATAAAAGGCCACCAATTTGGTGTCGGAAATTTCTGGGGGCAGCTTTAAAACGACATGTAAACTGGGAACATCACTGTCGAGCACTTTAACTTCTGGTTCAAATTCGCTTTCGCAGATGAATTTAAAGAGGGCCAAGCGCTGTTCTGAAACTTGCATCAATTTCCGGATGTGATTGTGCAAGTATTTCTTTTCAATAAAACTATTTAAAACCACCTGAATGGAAGAGGGAACAAAGCGATGGGAATGTTTGAGTAGGGCTTCCACTGGCTCTATCAAATAAGGCGGTAAAATCATGTAGCCAATTCGGATAGAAGGATGTAGCAGTCTATTAAAAGTACCCATATAGATTACTCGATCTTCCTGATCGAGCTCAAATAAACTTGGACTTTGCTCATAATAACTATGCACCTCATGCTCGTAGTCGTTCTCAATCAAAAACACCTTTTCCTCGCTCGCCCATTGTAATAGTTCCTTTTTACGTTTTAAGCTCATGGCTTTTCCGCTGGGGTAATGGCATGCAGGAGTGCTATGGGCGATTTTAACCTTGCTTGCTGGTCGGGGTAAAAGCTCAGTTTGGAGACCTTCTTCATCTACCGGAAGAGCTGAAATTTTTGCTTGCATACCTTTAAAAATGGAGTGCACATTG
>CATMQD010000283.1 GCA_950073045.1 uncultured Flavobacteriales bacterium
ACGGATACTTTCAGAGCAAGGAATAGATACAAACGTAGTTGCTCCATTAGGTGCTAGTCCAGATGATATTGAAAGACTAATTGATGCTGAAATAAATATTTGTCTTTATCCAGAAATTGCGGAAGCATCATGCGAATGGCTTAAACGGAACTTTGGAATGGAATATACAAACACTATTCCAATTGGAATAAAAAATACAATTGAATTTATAAATGAAGTTCATAATACGTTGGACCTTCCTTTAACTAATAAAGAGGATTTAGAACACAAGTCAAAACTTCCTTGGTACTCAAAATCAGTTGACTCAAATTATCTGACTGGCAAAAGAGTTTTTATTTTTGGTGATGGAACACATGCAATTGCGGCTGCAAAAATTGCCAAAGAGGAATTGGGTTTTGAAGTAGTTGGCCTTGGCACATACAGTAGGGAGATGGCAAGACAAGTAAGAGCTACTGCAAAAGATCTAAATATAGAAGCTCTAATTACTAATAATTATTTAGAGGTAGAAGATGCAATGAAAAAAGCAGCTCCCGAGCTTGTTTTAGGGACCCAAATGGAAAGGCATAGTGCAAAAAGACTAGGCATTCCATGCTCAGTAATTAGTACTCCAATGCATGTTCAAGATGTTCCTGCAAGATATAGCCCTCAAATGGGATGGGAAGGGGCAAATGTGATATTTGATGACTGGGTACATCCCCTCATGATGGGCTTAGAAGAGCATCTTATTGATATGATTAAACATGACTTTGAATTTGTCGATGGCCATCAAAGCCATTTAGGACATACAGCGACAAACACAAAGGACATTTTAAATTCTGACGAAAAAAAAGAAAAAAAAAGTAAAAAAAATATTTCACATTGTTATTTCTGAAAAAAAAAAAAAGAAAACATGAATAGCCCAGAAGTTGATATTTTGCAAACTGCTGATATATAATAGTTTGATTGATTTGTTATATGATAGATTCGAGACCTGAGACTTTTACATGCCTGATTTAGAAATCCTTATGTATTATGGTTTCTCCTCAATCTTGGAAACACTTTCATCCTTTTTCTGTGATTATTTTTTTAAGCACTAAGAGATATTTCTCAAAGAATTTAAAGGGCGGCGTTTTAGCATAAATTTGCCCTGATAACAAAGAACAGAATCACACCAAAATCAAATCTAAATTGAGCGCAGCGAACGATCTAGCGTCTAATATCTAAAAGCGAACTCCGTGAGCGATCTATCACTCCACCTTCAACCGCTCCACTTGCATTCCCGCACTTCCTTTTAAGCGCAACAAGTACAAGCCAGAAGCGAGATCTTTTATGGAAATTTCCGTTTTTCCATTTTGCTCAAGTTTGCCCGTTTGTACGATGTGCCCGCTTAAGGATTGAATTTCATATTCCTCGGCACTTCCAGCGGGGTATTCGATTTTTACGCGATTACTGGCTGGGTTAGGATATACCCTAAAACTATTTTGATTTTCGGCTAAACCAACATTAGTGATCACCAAGCAGGCAGATGTATCTACACAGTTGTTTAAACTTACCTCTACCGCATAGCTTCCATTTTGCACAAAGGTGAACTGTCGGCCCGTGGCACCCACAATCTTACTGTAATTACTATTGCAGTTTAACCACTGGTACTGCGCATTGGTGTCGCTTTCATTTGCTTCTAGTTTGTTGGAAGCAATTCTAGTGGCGGAGGAATCCAGATCAGTAACCGTTAAATTTAAATCCATAATAGTATCGCAACCCGTAGCTGGGATTATGGTATCGGTGTAGAATCCAGAGCTGGTGTAGGTTTGACCATTAGGTGCAGTATAGGGTCCGCAAGAATTTACAGTGAGATTTAAATTAGCGATTCCCTGTAAGGGGGATGTTACGAAATTGGAGCTGCCACCGCTTAAGGCAAACCCAGATAAATTGCCATTGATGTTTCCTTTGCCATCAGTTAAACTGCTAATGCTGCCATTGGATCCTCCGGCTGTACCTTGATTAAAATCGTAACTCAGTTCCAAAGTGGCATCGCTTAAATCGGGTCCACAGGCATTGTATAAAGTAGCCACATCGCTACTGCTTAAAGCACGGCTCCACAGACCAAGGTCATCCAGCTGCCCATCGAAATAAAAGTTATTCCCTGTAAAGGGGGTATAGCCAATGTTTAAAGCTTCGGAGGTGTTGCTAATGGAACCAGAAGCCGGAGTGGAAGCCGCAAAGGCCCCATCATGATAAAGGTTTAAAGTGGTGCCGTCATAAGTTAAAACCAGGTGGTTCCAAGTATTCAGGTTTAAACTGCTATTATAGGTGATGGTGTAAACGCTTCCGCTGCTATTTCTAAGTCGGGCTTCCACATTATTACTCCCTAATTGTAGGATATAGAAATCAGCATTGACATCATTTCGAAAACCAGCATAACCATCAAAGTCGGGCCAACCGGTGCTACTGGTAGTAGGGTAAACCCAAAATCCCAGACTAATCCCAGAAGCATTAGCAATTAAATTAGAGGCATTAGGCACTGTTACCTGATCATCCGTTCCATCGAAATCGAGTGCATTTTGGGCAAAACTTGACTGTGCAAAGAATAGAAATGCGAGGGCTAAGATTCCTTTAAAAGAGGATAAGAGGTGGTTCATGGTGGCTTGATTTAATAAAGTAGAATTGAAAACCAATGTACTAATTCCCACCATTATCGGTGCGGTCCTTTATTTTACGAATTCCGAGAAGCTTATTGCTTAATAAGAATGCGTGGATTTTGTAATTTGCTATTCACCTAATCGCTTCTCATGGCCCATCGAAAATCTCGGCGATGCCAGCTAGCTCCGCCTATATAGGTACCGGAAATTCGCTATCTGAAATAAATAAGTCCGCGCGAAAGCCTTGGCAGGATTTGCCAGAATCCTTTCGGAAAAAGACTAAGAATCATAAGACGCTAAAAGAGGATGCTTTTACTGAGGAGGAGCGAAGGGCACTGCAAGAAAAACTAGTAGCGGAACAAAGAATAGAGCGTCGCCGGCGTTTAATGCGCATGGCTTTAGCCCTAGTTTTAACCTTCGTTTTTCTCGCTGCTGCGGTCTGGCTTTTAAGATTCTACTTCGATTATTAATGGAATCAGTCTTGGATATATCTAATACTGAGTTCCACTTTTCACTTGGTGCTTTCCTCCATATTTGGAGATTATAGCTAATTCAAGCATAATAATAGGCCCAAGCCTTTCCCCAAAATTTAAGAAGCCTGTATTTTCGCGCTATCATTCGATAGACCTATGGATTACAATTTTTCTGAGATCGAGAAAAAATGGCAAGCTTTCTGGGCCAACCAAAAGAGCTTTGCCGCAGAAGAGGAAAGTGAAAAACCTAAATATTATGTGCTGGATATGTTCCCTTATCCTTCTGGGGCTGGTCTGCACGTGGGACACCCACTGGGTTATATCGCTTCCGATATTGTAAGTCGCTATAAGCGTCATCAAGGCTTTAATGTCTTGCATCCTATGGGTTACGATTCTTTCGGTTTACCGGCGGAGCAATATGCCATTCAAACCGGACAACATCCTGGAGTAACTACCGAGCAAAACATAAAACGCTACCGCGAGCAATTAGATCGAATTGGCTTTGCCTTCGATTGGAGTCGCGAGGTGCGGACTTCCGATCCTAAGTTTTACCGCTGGACCCAATGGATATTCTTGCAATTATTCGATTCTTGGTACGACTATGATCAGGAAAAGGCCCGCTCTATTGAAGATTTGATCTGGTATTTCCATAAAAATGGCAGCAGTGGTTTAAATGCCGCCTGCGAGGAAGATTTACATTTTACCCCCGAAGAATGGGAGGGCTATGATGAAGCTACTCGCGAACAAATATTACAAAACTATCGCTTGGCTTATCGAAGCGAAAGCACTGTAAACTGGTGTCCGGCCTTAGGTACCGTTTTAGCTAATGATGAGGTAAAGGACGGACTAAGCGAACGCGGTGGTCATCCTGTGGTGCAAAAGAAAATGATGCAGTGGAGCATGCGAATTACCGCTTATGGCGATCGTTTGTTAGCCGGCTTAGAGCATATCGATTGGTCGGAATCCTTAAAGGAATCGCAGCGTAATTGGATCGGTCGTTCTCAAGGGGCCAGGGGGCATTTTAGT
>CATMQD010000284.1 GCA_950073045.1 uncultured Flavobacteriales bacterium
TCTCTTTGCCAAATCATGGTATCGCCTTGCCAAGAAACTCTAAATGCCTCAAAGGGATCTTCAAATCCTAAAGTATCATTTAAACTAAGGCTGCGACTTTCGGAATCCCAAGTGTATAGACCAGCGCTATTCTGCAATAATCCATTGCCTCCCTTAAATCCTAAAGAATCAAATTCTATCCATTTGGATTGAGGGGTCATTTCTTGACTTCCCACCTCAACCTTTACGATTTCCCATAACCCCAAGAATTTTTGTGCTTGAGCTCCTAGGCTTAGTAAGAGAGGAAAAAATAAGATTCTAATCTTCATTATAAAGCTTTTTTAAGATTGATTTTGCTCTTTCAAATAAGGCGCGGCCATTGCCATTATTGGCGAGGAGCACTAAATTGGTTTCTCCTTGGTTCACTGAAATTGCCAGGGATTGAAAACCTTCGGTACTGCCACCATGAATTAAATACTCTTGATTTAAATCCAAATCACCCATTTTAAAATGTTCCCCTTTTTTAAAGGGCACCCAGCCATAAGAGTAGGAAATATCATCTTGGAGATCGGCCACCATGTTTAGGCCTAGTAATACGCCTAAACTATCCGGTAATAAACTCGCTCCGCAATCCGCTTCTAACCATTGCATTAAGTCGTGAGCATTACAAAATATTCTACGTCCCAAGCTTAAATCGATGAACTCATTGGCCAAAAATTGGCCTTCCTGCAATTGATAACCAACAGCCAAATTATCAATCACTTCTCTACGTGATTTCGGACTTCTTAGAGCCTGCATCCTCAAAGGACTAGCGATCTTATCCTGCAAGAGTTCATCCATCGGTTTCTGGTATTCTTCTTCCAGCAAAATCGCCAAAATATGGTAGGCAAAATTGGAATAGTAAAATGCAGAGTCGGGGCTCTGGGCCTTTTGCTGCGAAAGGAAGTTTAAATAGGCTTCATTGCTAAAATGCATTCGCTTATAGGAACGAAAGTTATCTCGCTTCCAAAGTGAGTCTAAATCATCATAATCGCCTAAACCACTGCGGTGACAAAGCATTTTATGCAAATTTACCTTTGGTGAAAATCGGCACTCGAAACCATAGCGCTCCATTAATTCATTTAAACTAGTATTTCGTTGCCAGCGCCTTTCAGCCACAGCTTGCAAAACTAAATTGGCGATAAAGGATTTATTGATGGAAGCGATGTCGAAAATGGTGTTCGAATCTACTCGAACCCCATTATTTCGATCAGCCATTCCCTCTGTCAAGTAAATGGCATCATCCAATAATTCACTTTTCAGAAAAAGCTGTCCCGAAAAATTCGGCAGCTCGGGCTGTGAATCGCCGGAAAGGCTTAAAAATGAAAGGATAATTAAACTTAAAACCAGCTTTTGAATCATTCCTCAAAAATGCAGCTATTCGCCGTGAAGCGCAAGTTATTCGTGACTTTGGGATAAAATGGAAATCTGTGTTACGAATGAGAATCAAGGTTCCATGCCTTTGAGAGATGCGATTTTAAATCTTGCTGAAAAGCCTGCCCAATTTTTAGCTTCACACCACCTTTTAACTCTAGACTTGCTTGCTTAGAATGCCAAAAAACTTCTTCAATTGCCGCTGGGGCTACTAAATAAGAGCGGTGAATTTGAAATAAATCCTGCGGATATTCCTCGAGGCAATTCTTTAATTTCTGCCTTAAGAGCTTTCGCTGAAGCTGATTCTCATCTTGATAAAAAACTTCGACATAATTACCATCAGACTTTATATAGCGTAAATCATTGGCTCTAATTCTAAGCTCCGTTTTACCTTGTTCATCCTTAAAAATCAGCTTATCGCGAATAGCTAAAGGGAAGTCAGATTTTGATGAAGACTTAGTAAATAGCCAATCCAAAAACAAAACTGGAAGCCAAAACAAACTGTAATCAATAAATAAGCTGGTAGCAGAGGACCATTGCCAGTCGATGCCGAACCAGAAAAAGTTAAGGGTGCAGAAGACTAGGTAATAACTCACTAAAAATTGTAATAATCTCCTATAAACTCTGGCCAATTGATCGAAGGAATACTCAACAAGGAACAAGGCGCCAAACACTACTAAGGCGTAGCTTAAACCTCTAATCCAAAGCGGATGACCACTGGCTGATACTCCTGGCTCTAAGCCGAAGGCACGGTAAAAAACCAAGGTAATAAGCAAGAGAATGGAACACCAGAGGGCAAAAAACCACTTGGCTTTTGAAAACCTGACAAGGAGATTGTTTTTCATTATATAATTAGACTGGTAACTTATGGCACCTTTAGGCCTTACTAGAGGCCTTACCTTTGTTGCATCAAAAATTAGAAAACATGCCCACTGTAAAGCTAAGTACTGAAAAATTTAAGCAAGACGTATTTGACTATACTCAACATAAAGACTGGAAATACCAAGGTGACAAGCCTGCCATTATTGACTTTTACGCCGATTGGTGTGGACCTTGTAAAATGGTAGCTCCAATTTTCGAGGAGTTAAGCGACGAGTATAAAGATGATATTATCATTTATAAAGTAGATACTGAGGTAGAGCAAGAGCTTGCTGGCGCCTTTGGTATTCAAAGCATTCCCTCCATTTTATTCATTCCAATGGATGGTACCCCGATGATGTCGCGCGGTGCCATGCCTAAGCACAATTTGCAAAAGGTAATCGAGGAAGAACTTATGGTTGCTAAATAATCTCCCATTAATGGGAAAAGCAGACCGCAGCATTATTATGCTGCGGTTTTTTTTTGCAATTTGTAAGCATGAAAACTCCCCAAACAAAACTCAATGACCAGGATTTATTAAGTATTCTGGATCAGGCAGCCATTGGCCTAATTGTGGCAAATCAAGCGGGTGATATTCGCCATATGAATCAAATGGCAGAGAAAATGGTTTTACCCCTATTTCTGCAAACGAATACCCCTCCCACAAATATCGTTGCTCTATTGGAGATGATTGCCCCGGGTATTGCAAACACCATTAACGAATATCCCGAAGACTCAGGCTTCATTTTAACTCAGCAAAAACAAACCGTAGAGATCCAGCATGAGGGCCAGCTAATTGTCCGACATTTCTTTTATTCTATCAATAAAGTATCGGAGCATTCCTTTGTATATAGCTTCGATGATATCACGAATTACCACGTGGCACAAGAAGAGTTGGCTCGATTAAACCAAGAAATGGCCATCGACCGGAGTAAATTCGAAATGGCCGCAGGAGTTTTACACGACATTGGAAATGCAGTGGTTGGCATTGGCTCGCACCTTACGAAGGCACGCAGAAGTTTAGAAGAAAATGATCTGCAAACTTTAGACAAGCTGCTGAAGTTTTTCGAAATGAAACGCGAAGCATTGGATGCTGCCCTTGGCAGCGATAAAAGTGCAGCTCTGGTTAAACTCGTTCAAGGGCTAAAGGAGAATCAACAGGAATTTCAGGATCGCCTTTCTACCAATGTGAAAGAGCAGATGGGCATTACTAGTCATATTAGTGATATTTTAAATATTCAGAGGCAATATGTTTCTAATTCCGAAAGTGCCAAACGAGATCCTGTAGATTTAAAAACGGTACTCTACGATGCACTTTCGATTTTAATGGCAAGCATCGAAAAACGAGGTATCACCTTAGATGCCAAAATCCCCGATGACTGTCCTAAAATGGTAGGCGATCGCACCAAGCTCATTCAAGTCTTTATCAATCTCATTAAAAATGCCTTGGACGCCATTGATGAAAATCAAGCATCTGAGCACCATTTAAAGATTCATCTAAACTGCAATGAGGAGACTGTAGATGTAGAAATTACCGATAGTGGAATTGGTTTTCCTACCGAAGATGCAGAGAAGTTCTTTAAACGTGGCTTTAGTACCAAAGACCAAGGCAGCGGCATTGGTTTAGCTAATAGCCGCTCCGTTATCGAGAGTCACTCTGGAACCCTAAACATTTCCAGCCCAGGCCCGGGAAAGGGCGCCACCGTATTAGTATCTATCCCCCTGAAAAAAGATTAAAATGGAAAAGTTAAACTGCCGGGTCCTCATTATTGATGATGAGGAAATGGTACGCGATAATATTGAGGAAATTCTCGTTCCTCAAACCAAACATAAAAACGCTAAAGTAGATGACGCTCTTGACCT
>CATMQD010000285.1 GCA_950073045.1 uncultured Flavobacteriales bacterium
AATTGGACCTGCACTTGAGTGCCAGGTTACAAAAACCATATCATCTATGGCAAAAATTGCTGAAGCAGCCATATCGTGTGCACCAATAGTTACCGGCTCAGCATAAGCACGATAAGTATAGTTTAACTGAGTAGCGGCTTTCGCATTCATATTGAAAGACTGATTCATTGGAGTCAGCATTCCATCAAGGTCGGCCTGATCGAAGTGATACACATTGGTGCGACCTTCTACAGCACCTGTTGTAGCATCAGTATCGCTATCGCGATTACAGCTGGCCAAAAAGGCACCTGCTGCCAAGAAGTAAAGAATTTTTTTCATTTCTCTTGATATTTGGGTAATAGATTGAAGCGCAAATGTAGTATTTTTATTATTAGATAAAACCTACTCAATTCTTTTCATCACTTATTTTCAGTCTTTTACACTTATATTATTTAATTGTGAGCAAAAAGTAAAGGTAGAATTACTGATAATCATGTAGTGGATTAAACCTTTGCGAGTGGTGGCGCTCTAATTATGGATATTTGGATTATGGCCGAACCACCAATTTGGAAGGAACAATTAAAGAAGCAGCAATTCGACCGCCTCTTCCCTATCTTAGTGGATGCCTTTACAGAGCGACTGTATTGGCATATTCGCTCTATTCTTTTACGCCACGACTGGACGGACGATGTATTGCAAGAATGCTACATTAAAACTTGGAAGGCCTTACCGAACTTTAGGGGAGAATCGAGCTTTTATACTTGGATGTACCGAATTGCCACCAATGAAGCCCTCGCCTTATTAAAAAAAGAAAGGCGCTTTCAATTGCAGGATGGTCCATTAGATTTTAAATTAAACGCGGATCCCTATTTTGATGGTGATGCAGCATTGCAAAAGCTAATGATGCAAGTTTCGGAACTGCCCGATAAGCAACAAACCGTTTTTAAATTAAAGTACTTTCAAAATATGCCCTTTAAGGAGATGAGTGAACTCCTTGACACTTCCATTGGCGCTTTAAAGGCTTCTTATCATCATGCCAATGAAAAAATTAAAGAAGGATTAAACCTTAAGGATATTGGCTAGTCAAAACACTGATCATGAAGGAACAAGGATTTAATATACCGGAAGATTATTTCGATTCGAAGAAGCAAGCCCTCAAGGAGATTATGCCGGAAAAGGAATTGCCTACTAAAAGACTATCAAAACTTTACCCCTGGATTGCCGCGGCAGCAGTTGTGCTGATCTCCCTTAGTATTATCCCCATTCGAAGGTCCACACAAGCCGACGGACTAAACTTCTCCGACCTACAGGATGAGCAAATTATCGACTTCCTTAATGAGGATCCTAATAGCCTAGACCCTGCCCTATTTCTAGATCTAAACCTTCAGGATAGTATAGAATCTACCGATGAGTTGGATGTAGAATCCATCGAGTCCTACCTTAATGAACACAGCACCGAATACCTCTAATCATGAAAAAAATAATCACCCTCCTCGCGGTAACGCTTTTTAGCCTAAATGCATTTGCTCAACCGGAGCGCGCGCCCGGAGATTACAAAAAGATAGAAGCCTATAAAACTAAGTTCATTACCGAGGAACTAGACTTGAGCACCGAAGAAGCTCAAAAATTTTGGCCGGTTTATAATGAATATAATAAGAAGCTGCAGGAGATCTTTAATGACCGAATGGAGAATATGAGTCATCGTGAAGTACGTGATAAGTGGGATGAGCTTAGTGAGGAACAGTTAGAGGAGTTTACTCTGCAAGAATTAGAAAATCAAAAGAAGATTGCCGAGCTGAAAATCACCTACTTCAGTAAATTTAAAGCGGCTGTGGGTAGTCGTAAGGCTGCTACCTTTTTTAGAGCTGAAATGGAGTTCCGAAAACACCTAATGGAAATGCTTGGAAAACGCCGTGGCCGGAAGCGATAATTTTTTTTCAAAAAATTGAATCGGATTTACGCACAATTCTTACATTTGCCGACCCTAAACGGGAAACCAAAAATGGTGACTATAGCTCAGTTGGTTAGAGCGCTGGATTGTGGTTCCAGAGGTCGTGGGTTCGAACCCCATTAGTCACCCTAACAAAGGTCATCTGATGTTTTCAGTTGACCTTTTTTTATTTTCGGCAATTCATGCAGTCCAACATTCTACATATCGCCAGTTTGTACCCTAATCCACGGGATGAAAGACTCGGGAATTTTGTGGAGGAGCATCTTAAGGCAATCGATCCTTTTCACAAGGTGGTGGTGCTTTCTGCCTTTGAGGCTGATAAAGCAGAAATTGTAGTAGAAAAGAAGCCCTTTTTGCAAGTTCAAGTGCGTTACCGAAAAAAGTGGCCCATCTTAAGCCATTACTTGGCCCTGCGGAAAGGCTATAAATATTTAAAGGATTCTGGGCATCAATTTCAATTGGCTCACCTGCATGTATGCTGGCCATCGGGAATTGTCTTTCTTGGTTTCTTAAAAAAACTCCCCTTTATTATTACCGAGCATTATTCGGGCTATAAAAAAGAACGAAGACATGAATGGAGCCCTCGAGCGCAAAAAATAGCCCTGAGGATTTTTAATAAGGCCGAAGTATTCTGCCCAGTATCCAATGATCTAGGTCTGGCCTTAAAGGATTTTGGCTACAAAGGAGATGTTAAGGTTATCGGCAATGTGGTAAATGATTCGATTTTCCAGTATGAACCACTTAGCTCCAATGAGAAATTATTCCGTTTGCTACATATTTCCTCTTTACAGCAGGAAACCAAGAATATAAAAGGTATTTTAAATGCTTTTGCAGCAGCCGTTCAGGATGACCCAGACTTGCATTTAAGCATTGGAGGCGATGGTGATTTAGATCTGCTTCGAAAAGAAATTTCGATTCGAAATATTCCTTTTAAAAATATCGAGGTTTTGGGAGCTATGCATCGTGATGAAGTAGCTCACCAAATGGCTCAATCAAATGCATTTCTGCTTTTTAGTTTTATTGAGAATCAGCCCGCAGTTCTGCTGGAATCCCTTTGTATTGGCCGACCCGTAATTGCCACTAAGGTGGGAGGAATACCTGATTTTATAGGATCGGAGGAAGGATTATTAGTAAAACCTAATGATGAAACTGGTTTAGTGCAGGCCATTCATCAGCTTAAAGCTGAATACAATAAATACGCTTTAGAAGGCATCGCTAAAAAAGCGAAGGAAACACACTCCTTTGAGGCTATCGGAAAAAAGTTTGCGACGCTTTATGCTAGCGTACTCCCTTCAAAGCCATAAGGTCATCTAAACCTAAATCCTGAGCCGCAATAAAGCCTTCGCCATATTCTGCACCAATTAAACGGCCTAAATCTTGGGCACGATAGGTTACCGAATCCATAAAGTTTTTAGAACTAATTACCGTTTTTGGTTCATCGCTATTGGGGTCGTAGAATTGCGATTTATAGGCTTCAATAGCTTTTACTTTAGTGTGGATATGCTCTCCGATATCCACAATAAAATCTGGCTTTAAGTTTTGAAACTGAATGTAGTAAAGCACCATTTGTGGTCGCCAAGCTTCCTGTTTTTCACCTTCCCATTCGGTTTCTACCATTTTTAAACCCGCTAAAAAGCTAGCTTCTTTTACCAGGAATGAACCACGACCATGATCTGGATGGCGGTCGGTTGGTGCATTGGCAATTACTATTTCGGGACGGTATTGACGAATTTGACGAGCAACTGCTAATTTATGCTCCTCATCATTTTCGAAGAAACCATCGCGAAAAGCCAAATTATTACGAACCTTAAGACCCATGATTTCACCTGCTGCCTTTGCTTCGGCTAATCTTATTTCGCGGGTCCCCCTAGTTCCAAGTTCGCCTTGGGTTAAATCTACAACTCCGCAAGAACTACCCAAAGCGTTTTGTTTGGCTAAGGTGCCGGCACAGCTCAATTCCACATCATCAGGGTGAGCTCCAAATGCCAAAATATCCAGTTTCATAGGCCTTAAATAAAAAAGCTTGCTCCAGAGACGGGCTCTAGAACAAGCTGAAATTAAATATTTTGCTTCTTATTTTTTGAAGTCAAAAGTGATTTTTCCGGTGTTACCACAGTTACAAGTGTTGTCGGTAGGATCAACATC
>CATMQD010000286.1 GCA_950073045.1 uncultured Flavobacteriales bacterium
ATCCGAAGATCAATATTGGCTAGGTTCTTCTTTAGCTGGCTTAATTCCAGTTCTAAAGCAGTCCCTTGGTTATTGCCGCTTTTTTGCAGATGCTGCTCTAATAACCTAACCCTTTCAGCAGTTACATCACGCTTGTAGAAAGTATCCTGCTCTGCTTTAAGTTGGTCACGCCTAAAGCTGGCTTTTTGTTCTGCCGCGCGTTTTTTATCCAAAGCCTCTAAAAACTGACGGGAATCAGATGGTGCAGGCTTCTGATTACCGACCGGCTCTATCGTTTTTTTACGATTCTTGATATCGGTCGATTCTTGGAGCGATAAATCGCTGGCGCGTTGTCTTTGCTCTTCAACTTCAATAGCTGCATCAACAATCTTTTTCTGACGCTCCGTTTCGTATTGATCCCGGTCAAAACTCTGCCGCTGCCGAGAAAGTTCCGTAGCATTAGGCAATTCTATATCCCCTAATCGCGCTTTTATATCTGCCGCACGCTGCCCTTTAAGGTTTCTGGACAAACTCATTACTTTTCCCCTTTCATCTACCAATGTAAAACCCCTACGATCACCTTGGGCTAAGGTTAAGTTATGTTCTAACAAAGCCGCCTGAAAAGCCTTCCCAGAATCACTCTGCTGGTAAGCCTGTTGAATGATCTCAGCTTGAGCGTGCTTTTCTTCCCGATATTTTACTAACGCCAACTGCCGGTTTTCCTTAGCCTGCTCTTGACGCTTTAAGTTATTCCCTACCCGTTGCCCGCAGTATACCTGCTTAGAATGTTCTTTTTCGTAGGCTTCGGCCCATTGAGAGAGCTTTAACCGATCATAGCTCACCGAAGCCATTTTACCAGTTTCAGGGTGCACTAACGATGTTACAACATGAATGTGTTTATGAGGGGTGTCGTTATGCTCAATAATTAATGCTTCATGACTCGATAAACCTAGGACACCCAAGGTTTCCAAACCCATTTCCCGCATATGTTCCCACGTCGGTTTTTCTTCGGGATGCCAAGACAAGCTATACGCATAAACAGTCTTACCTGTTGATTTCCGGCCCGACATAGAACCCTCTACAGATCGCTTTAAATCCTCTGCATGAATCGCGGTAAATGCCATATGCCTTAATGCTTGCTCCGGGTCATTTGTAGGCACATTCACACAATAAGTATTTATCACACGCGCATCACTAGAAGCATCAATATCATGAAGCATGTACTTACCTATTCCTGTATGGGAACTTCCGCGAGTAATCCTAGGCACCATCACGCATCATTTCCTCAAGTAAGAGCTGTAATCGCTCCCAAACTCGTTCTAGCCCCTTAGGAGAAGTCCCATGAGAATGAGCCAACCTCATTGCTTGATTAACATTAACCCCAATACGCCTTATTTCGCTGTAAAGTTGCGGATCCCATTTACTCTTTTTCACCACAATCTTACTGCGAACTGAAGCGCTACGGATATATGCGCTTAGGGTCATATTAGCCGCCTTGCTCTTAGCCAATATCTCCCGAAGCTCCGTCTCGGTGCAACGAGCCGGAGGGAGATGCTTGGATAACTTTTCAGTCTGTTTTTTACGTGGTCGTGCCATTGCAAAAAGCATTCATTTAAGGTTCATCTGTTACTTAGTTTAAGTCAGCCGGAACGGCTATTGAAACGGGGATGCAACGGGTACCCCCTTGCCCAGTTTGAAAATGTATGGACGTTTACGTTATACAATTTCATATCTGGCTACACCTCTTAAAATACCGCTGCGTATCGCCCCATAGCAAGTGCAACTATGAGGCGATTCACAACTTTTTTGACCCTAAACCGGATCCGAAGCCTGACCCAAATTTGAGCCGCTTGCTGATGAAAAAAGAGAAAGAACTTTAGCATATAACTGCGCTAAGGGGTCCGGAGACAAGTGCTCTTTAGGGTAATAAGCTGCATGACCAAAATGGTGGCGAAAGTCAGAGCTGTAAAAAACATAGCTAAGGCGCTCCAGCAAGTACGGCATGGACTCTCTACCCCCTGACTCCTTTCCTGGAAAAACGATCTGTCGATTAGCTCCTTTATCCAGTATTCGAGTTACTTCTGAGGGCGTCAACAACTTATGCGTATCTCCATTTTTTAAAGTAGTCTCGCCTAGCATATCACTCACAAGAGTGGAAGTCTCGGTATCGGAAACCCCCATGAAAATTGTTGTAGAAGCCGAAATAAAGTTATGCGCCTCTTCCCCATAGATTGTCTTTAACTGGCTCCAATTCTGACAAAATCCCCAAAGTCGAATACCGCTTGAACGCATTGTCGAATAAGCCGCTGCAATTGAGGGAACTTGACCCAATTGAGGCATCTCATCAAGCAGGAACAAGCACGGAGTTCTGGGCTTCTCCTGACGATCACGCATGTACCCAATACCTAAGGTCATCATCAACCTGAAAAAACGCTTATGACTTTCCATCTTACCAAAGGGCAGCACCACATAAGCCGTAGGTGTGTCCGAACCCAATCCAAAGTTCTTCAAGCTAAACGACGATGGCTGTTCCAAATAACTTCTCATAAAAGGATCGGCAATCCACTTTAGACTTATAGCTACCGTACTTAAAACACTGCCTCGGGTACGCTCACCCATATCGGTTAAATCTTTAGATGCCTGCTGAGCCAGACCTCCTAAGCCCGGAGTAAGAGACATCTCAAATATGAAATCCTCAAATAACTTTGTACTGCTCTCCCCAGACTCAGAGATACCATAGAGCTTATCAAAAACGACTGGTAAGGTATGCTGCTCTTCCGGCATAGTGCAGAGCACAAACGCGATGGCTCCTGAAATTAAATTACGGGCTGAGTCCGTAAAAAAAGCATTCTTTCCATCAGGATCATCCAAGACACAAGCTTCGGCAATGGCCAAAACAATGCCTACCGATTTTGGGTCATCTTTATCAATTTCCGATAAGGGATTCAAGAAAGAAGAGGGTAATTCCGGATTCACCAAGAAGGGATCTAACATGTAGGTCTTCCCCGAAAAAGACCCCTTACACTCGGAGCGCCTCTGGATCGTAGCTTTCGAAAACTCCCCCTTGGGGTCAAGGCAGACAACTGCCCCAATGAAGGTCGATAAAACAGTATAAATTAAAGTACTAGACTTACCAGATCCTATACCGCCAACTGTAAGACAGTTTACATCATTAGCATCTCCAACCAAACGGGAAAAAGGATCATGTTCCACCGTGGTACTCCCTAATATAAAAGCTTTTGTACGCCCTCCCGAATTTGGCACGTAACGCACATTCTTATCCCGGTAGGTTGCTACCGAAGCAAATGCCGCATCGCCCCCCCTACTTTTAGTAAACTGTCTTAAAGGTCGCCATAAAGCAAAGTAAACGGTCATGTAGTAATAAATCAACGGTGGTAACTGAGCCAATAGAACAGTAGTCACTAGACCTAAGATGAGAGGCCATTTCAGAGTGAACCAAACCCCCTCCAATGGCACAGTCTGATACACCCAATAACCATACCTAAGAATATGGAAAGACACAACTATACTAAGACCATTGAGCAACACAAAAACTAGCAAACGCACATAGCGATTTAAGATCACCCTACCCCAAGTACGATAAAGTACTTGAAGTGCTACGGTTAAATTAATTAAGAAACCTATTTTCCAAACAGCTGCATTCACAAAATCCTGAGAAGCCAAAAAATTAAAATAGGTTAAACCAAGGCCGCTCCAGGCCATAGCCAGTAAAGTAAAGAAGCCAAAAAGTAATAAATAACGATGACCAAAAAAGCGCACTTTTTTAAAGCGATACAATAGACGTTTCATACTATTAAATTTTGAAGGTTAAATGCAGAGCGTGGTTTTAGATCTGAGCCACCACTTATTCATCACGTAGCAGGAAAAACGGGAAATAGGATGTACAATAGTTTTTGCCCAGATTATTGAATGGTAGCGCAGCCATAAAGCATACACAAGGCCTGTACCCGCTATACTGATCTAACAACCTAAGCCTTGGTGCACAGTCTTAGTAAATACTAAGCCCATTGCTACAAATTCGAATCATGAAAAGTCAAAGAGCATTTGATGACACCCTAA
>CATMQD010000287.1 GCA_950073045.1 uncultured Flavobacteriales bacterium
AGAGTCTATTGCGCTTTTTGCCCGTGTAGGTGGTGGTATCTATCCCAAAGCAGCCGACGTAGGTGCGGATTTAGTAGGTAAGGTAGAAGCAGGTATTCCTGAGGATGACCCTCGTAACCCAGCTACCATTGCAGATAACGTAGGTGATAATGTTGGTGACGTAGCCGGTATGGGTGCCGACCTTTTTGGATCTTATGTAGCTACTATTTTGGCCACCATGGTATTAGGTCAAGAAATTAACAGCATGGACGATTTCGGTGGAATGGCTCCAATTTTATTACCAATGGTAATTGCTGGTTTAGGCCTTATCTTCTCTATTATCTCTATGGCTTTTGTACGCATTAGCAATGAAAATAGCTCCGTACAGAATGCATTGAATATCGGAAACTGGTCATCTATCGTTTTAGTTGTGATCGCCTCTTTACCAGTAAGCTTATGGATGTTACCAGAAACTATGAGCCTGCGCGGATATGAGTTTACTTCAATGGATGTATTCTACTCCATTTTAGTGGGTTCTATTGTAGGTGCATTAATGAGCTGGATTACCGAATTCTATACTGCAATGGGTAAAAAACCGGTAAATTCTATCGTACAACAATCTTCTACTGGTCATGCTACCAACATTATTGGAGGTTTGGCTATGGGAATGCAGTCTACAGTAATTCCAATTTTAATTCTTGCTGCCGGTATTGTAGCCTCTTACACCTTTGCGGGTTTATACGGGGTGGCTATTGCTGCTGCTGGTATGATGGCAACTACTGCGATGCAATTAGCGATTGATGCTTTCGGCCCGATTGCAGATAACGCTGGTGGTATTGCCGAGATGAGTGGTTTGCCAGAAGAAGTACGTGGTCGTACCGATAATTTAGATGCCGTAGGTAACACTACTGCTGCTACCGGTAAAGGTTTCGCTATTGCTTCTGCGGCTTTAACTGCATTAGCATTGTTTGCAGCCTTCGTAGGTATTGCAGGTATTGACGCAATTGATATTTATAAAGCTCCAGTATTAGCGATGCTATTTATTGGAGGTATGATTCCTTTTATCTTCTCTTCTTTAGCTATTTCGGCGGTAGGCCGTGCGGCGATGGCGATGGTGCACGAGGTGCGTCGTCAGTTTAAAGAGATTCCAGGAATTATGGAATATAAGGCAGAGCCAGAATATGATAAGTGTGTGGAGATTTCTACAAAAGCTTCGATCCGCGAAATGATGCTGCCAGGAGCAATCGCCCTAATTACTCCGGTAGTTGTAGGCTTTGGTTTTAATGGTGTGTTTGAAGGAACTTCTTCTGCGGAGATGTTAGGAGGTTTATTAGCCGGTGTTACCGTTAGCGGTGTGTTGATGGGAATTTTCCAGAACAATGCTGGTGGTGCTTGGGATAATGCTAAAAAATCTTTTGAAGCGGGAGTTGAAATTGATGGGAAAATGGAATACAAAGGTTCTGATGCTCACAAGGCATCGGTAACTGGTGATACCGTTGGTGATCCATTTAAAGATACTTCAGGTCCTTCTATGAATATCCTTATCAAATTGATGTCTATCGTTTCTTTGGTAATCGCTCCACATATCCACGTAGAAGACGGTTTGAGCCATGCAAATGCTGGTTCTAGCAATGTAGAGTCTATCGAGATTTATGCTGGTGATGAGTACTCTGCCGAAGGAAATGTTGGTACCGTTGATTTTTTAGGACCGGAGCATTTCGGTGGGACTTTAGAAGCTACTGCCTTCCGTTTCCAAACTAATGGCGATAACACGATGGTTGATTTTCGTTTATTATTAGATCAGAAGAAGTTGGGTGAGATCTTAGAAACTGAGGTTAATGTAGCCCAAGTAATTGCTGAAGAAATGCATAAAAACGAAGATGGCCGTTACAGTGGAATGGCACATTTGAGTTTAGATGGTAATGCGATTCCTGCTCAAATTAGAGTGAGTGTTTTAGCGAAAGATAAATTGAGTGTTTCCTTAGCTATGAAAGGCTAAGCAAAGCATAAACATATTTTTAAAAGACGTCCTGGCTTAGCTGGGACGTTTTTTTTTGAAGTATTAGGCTAGGATTAAAGAATTTGTTGGGCGCTATTCTCTTTATGCAGAAAGAAAATCGCCACTTATAGATGGAAATTTAATGGGGTGTTCGTGGCCGGGATTGTAGCGAAAAGCCCAGAGCGAAAACAGCCATTACAGCCAAGGCGGCTGGCGACCAAAGGAAGCCCAAGCAGCCGTGAAAGCTGTATGCTGTTTGCAGGGAGGACTTGCAGTGTAAAGCCCGATTAGGCCACCCTATTAGAATAAACCGTTAAGTTCGGCGTCGATATTATTGATGATTTTCCCGAGGTCCTCAGGATCGTTGGCGAAATTATTATCATCGACATTAATGATGAGTAAATTGCCCTTGTCGTAGCCTGAAATCCACGCCTCATAGCGTTCGTTAAGTCGATTTAGGTAATCAATGCGAATGTTGTTTTCGTAATCGCGGCCACGCTTTTGAATTTGATCGACCAAAGTAGGGATGGAAGCGCGGAGGTAAATAAGCAAATCGGGAGGCGCCACAAAAGATTCCATCAGCTCGAATAAGGACATGTAATTTTCGAAATCCCGGCTGGGCATTAGGCCCATGGCATGTAGGTTGGGAGCGAAAATATGCGCGTCTTCGTAAATGGTGCGATCCTGAATGATGTTTTTTCCCCCATCACGAATTTCCTTTACTTGGCGAAAGCGACTATTGAGGAAGAAAATTTGAAGATTAAAAGACCAGCGTTGCATTTCGCGGTAGAAATCATCGAGGTAAGGGTTATCTTCTACATCCTCAAAATGTGGGGTCCACTTATAATGTTTGGCTAGCAAACGAGTGAGGGTAGTTTTTCCTGAACCGATGTTTCCAGAAACGGCAATATGCATAATCGCGAATTTTTAAGCTCACAAATCTAAAGATTTTAAAGCCAACGACGGGTCTTATTTGGGGGCTTGCACGCGGTATTGATGCAATTGATGACCCGATTTTAGATAAAGGGCTGGTGGGTAGTAAAAAAGCTGTTGAGTATTCTCGAGAGGTGAGAGCTGGATTTCAGCTTGAAGGTTGAGTAAATTAATGAACTGCAAGCTGTTATTGGTATACAGTACTAGGATTTCCTTATTGTGATAGTCCCAAGATTGTACCTCATTGAGCAGCTTAATTTTCTGTTCAAAAGCACCTTGGGCGTCAAAAATTAAAAGACTTTGAGATTCTCCAACTTGCAGATGCACTATAACTTGGTCGAAGCTTGCTTGGAAGTCTAGGACTTCCACTTCTTCGGTTTCTAAGATCTGACTAAGAATGGGGCTGCGATTTAAAATTTGGTTTTGATCGAGCTGAAAAAGAATCATTTGATCGGCATTTTGATCGTAAAGCCAAATGCTATTATTAGCGGCAGCGGCAATGCTCTTCGGATCCTGGAAGCGGAAGGAGAGATTGTATTCACGACCTTGATTGAGGCGATTATCGAGCACTCTTAATAAATTCGAGTTTTGATAATAGATCAGGGGATTCATGGGATTGAGTAAATCTACCAGTGAGATGTCGCCTTGCACCGGATCGCTATAGCTGCATAAGAATTTTCCCTTGGGGTCTAGTTTTTTTAATTCTTCATTAATTACGAGGTAGATATTGCCAAATTGGTCTACATCTAGCTGTTTAACATTTTCATTAATCTCAATACTAGATTGATGTGTGAGTTCCTTAGCTGGCTGAAGCAAGGGGCTAAATAGCATTATTATGTAGAGCGCGAGATTCAAGATTGAAGGGCGAGTAGTTCCTCGATATGTTTACGGCTATTGCTGAGTCGGGGAACCTTATTTTGCCCGCCTAGTTTTCCTTTTTCACGGAGCCAATCGTAAAATAATCCTTGCCGCGCGGGAATAATCTCTAATCTTCTCAGGGCCATGCCTTTATGTCGTTTGGCTTCGTAATCGCTGTTTAATGCGCAAAGTTCTTGGTCGAGGATATTGGCAAATTCTTCCATATCGGCGGGAGTTTTTTCAAACTCGATGAGCCATTGGTGAGCACCACTTTCTTTACGCTGCA
>CATMQD010000288.1 GCA_950073045.1 uncultured Flavobacteriales bacterium
GCTGATGGAACTTGTGGTAATGACGTGTTTGAGAAGAAAGCTGTGTACTGGGCTGCTATCGATAAATTGAACTACGCTAAGTCTATCGACCCCGCTGTAAGCAAAAAGGCCGACCGTTTAATTGCCGCTTACAAGCAACAACTTCCTAATAAAAGTGTGATCTTCCAGTTAGGTCACGTGGAAGGTGAAAAGTACACCATCGGATGTTGGATTAACGAGACTATCACGGTCGCTTATTAATGCGCCCCGCGATAAATAAATTGAAAGGCATCGTCACCTTAGTGGCGATGCTTTTTTTGTTTCCCGCTTGCGAGAATGAGGTAAAGGAAGTTCAGAAATTAGCGCGGGATGAACGCATTCCCATGGAGGTGCAAAAGGATTTCGTACTCGAATATTCCGATAGCACCTTTACGCGCATGCAGCTTACTGCCCCGCTAGCGGAAAGCTATCCGCAATTAGATCAGCCCCAGCGTGAATTTAGAGAAGGTATCTTTGTACGATTTTTAGATGACGAGGGGAAAGAGAACAGTACCTTAAGAGCGCAATATGCTTTGCAATTAATTGATAAAGATTTGTGGGAGGCCCGCGGCGATGTAGTGGTGGTAAATAATAAAGGGGAAACCCTTAACACCGAAAAACTCTTTTGGAATTCCCGTAAGGAGATTATATATAGCGATGAGTTTGTAAAGCTTACCACGCCCACCCAAATTATTGAGGGGGAGGGCTTTCAAGCTGATCAAGGATTTACAGAGTACGAAATCAATGAGGTTTCGGGAATTATAAATATTGAAGAAGATGCTTCTTAGATTATTGAAATTTGTAGAATACGTATGGGTTGGAATGGGCTTTTTATGCGCCTATCAACTTTTTATGACCTGGAACACCGAGGGCAATATGCGCTACATCTTTGCTGGTGGCTTGGTGGTTTCTATCTTTATGTTCTTCTTCCGCCGTTATACGCGTCGTCGTTACGAGCAAATTCAAGCGGAGAAGGAAGCCAAAGGAAATGCTCCCGCCAAGGAGCAGGATTAATCAAAATCGATTAGGTGGAACTGGCCATAATCATTATTAGTACCATTCTTGCCTCGGCCTATTTTTCGGGCATCGAGATTGCTTTCATTTCCTCCAACCGCTTTCATATCGAGTTGGAACAGCAAAAAGGTACTTTCATTTATCGGATCATCGGCTATCTGGTAAATTACCCTTCTCGCTTTATAGCGGCAATGCTGGTGGGGAATAATATCGCCCTAGTAGTCTATGGTTTTTACATGCCCGAGGTTTTGGATCCTTATCTACCGATCGAGAATCCCTACCTCTTACTGCTGGTGCAAACCATATTGAGTACCATTCTCATTTTAATCTTTGCCGAGTTTTTACCCAAAGCCTTATTTAGCACCAATGCCAACCGACTGCTCGAATTCTTTGCTATTCCGAGTGGTTTCTTCTATTTCCTCTTTTACATCATCGTGTGGATCATGATTGGCATTAGCAATTTCGTGATGAAGTACATCATGGGCATGGAGGAAGAGGAAGGGCAAAAGGCTTTTAATAAGGTAGACCTTGAAAATTACATCAGCGAGCGTACCGAAGCGAGTGATGATAAAGATGAGGTGGACCACGAGATTCAGATTTTTAGAAATGCCCTCGATTTTAGCGAGCGTAAAGCCCGTGAGTTTATGGTGCCACGAACCGAAATTGTGGCCATGGACCTGGAGGATAGCATTAAAGAACTAAGTGAAGAGTTCATCAGCAGCAACCTTTCCAAGATATTGATCTATAAGGGAAGCGTGGATAATATCATTGGCTATGTTCACTCCTTTGAGCTTTTCAAGAAACCTAAGAATATTCGCTCTATCCTAAGGCCAGTAAGCTTTTTGCCAGAAAGCATGCCGGCCCATGAAACTCTAAACCTGCTTATGCGCGAACGTCGCAGTATTGCCGTAGTATTAGATGAGTTTGGGGGTACCTCGGGCTTGGTAACGGTGGAAGATGTGGTGGAAGAAATCTTTGGGGAGATCGATGATGAGCACGATACCGAAGAACTTTTAGAACAAAAAGTTAAACCAGGTGAATTCCTCTTCTCGGCCCGACAAGAAATAGATTACCTCAACGAGAAGTACGACCTAAACCTACCCGAAGAGGAAGGCTATAACTCTTTAGGCGGATTAATTATCAATCACCTCGAATCCATTCCCGAGAAAGGAGAAGAACTCCGCATTCCAGGTTACCACCTAAGTATGGAAGCGGTTAGCAATAGCAAGATTGAAGTGGTGAGGTTGAAGGTGAGGGAGGATGATTAGGTAGTACGCTCGCTGGGCTCGCTTTTAGTATTTAGTACTTAGTACGCTCACTTTGTTCGCTGTTAGTATTTAGTACGCTCGCAAAGCTCGCTTTTAGTATTAGATCGTTCGTTTCACTCACTCTTAGATGTTAGACGCTAGACGCTTACTACGTGCGCTTTTAGACTTAATACTGCTGGAGGATAGTTATTAGTATATAGTGATGATTTGTGGTAATAGGCTCTATAACGCTGCGCCACGCTGCGATACTTGTGTTGATGCATGGCCACAATCAACAATTTAGGCCCTTTCTTCCTTATATTTAAATCCAAAGCACCAAACATGAAGAAGTTATACTCCTTAGTTCTACTTTCCCTAAGCCTGGGGATGAGTGCCCAAACGCTTTCCTCCTCTGAGGTGGGCGATATTTTAAAGGGACAGTATAATCCCACACTTTATACAGCTAGTGAGGTGATAAGTGCTACCGACCAAATAAGCTGCGAGCTTTTAAATTTGGTTTCGCCGGATTCACTTTATCTAAATCTGCAGATTTTAAGCTCCTTCGGAACGCGACATACCTGGTCGGATACTACTAGTCAGAATGTAGGTATTGGCGCTGCCCGACGTTGGATATTTTCGGAGTTTGAAAAGATTAGCAATGCTAACGACAATCGATTGCGACCGGCTTATTTCAGCTTTGATATTACCAATAATACCTGCGGCGACCTTTATGGAACCAAGAATGTTTTGGGTGTTTTACCAGGTCGGGATACTAGTGATGCCTCGGTAATCCTCATTATGGCGCATATGGATTCGCGTTGTGAAGATCGTTGCGATTCTTTATGTGCGGCACCGGGCTCTGATGATAATGGCTCGGGAACGGTTTTGGTTATGGAGCTGGCTCGGGTATTAAGTCGCTATACTTTTGATCACACCTTAGTGTTTATGCTCACCAATGGTGAGGAGCAAGGTTTATTAGGAGCGCGGGCTTTTTCCGATTACTGTGCTAATCAAGGAATAGCCATAAAAGCAGTGCTCAATAATGACATTGTAGGGGGAACCATTTGCGGGGAAACCGCTTCACCACCTTCTTGCTCACCAGCCGGAGATATCGACTCCATTCGAGTACGGATGTACAGCAATCCCTTGTCAGACCGCAATCCCTACCAGGGTTACGCGCGCAGCGTAAAGTTGAATTTCGATGAAAAGCTTCGTCCGAACATGATTATTAAGCCAACTATCGAATTGGTGAACCAAGAGGATCGCTCGGGTAGAGGTGGGGACCATATTGCCTTTCGGGAAAACAGTTTTTTAAACTTACGTTTCACATCTGCCCACGAGCATGGCAATGGTAATCCATTAGGAACCCCAAACTACCAAGATCATCAGCATACCGGAAATGATATTATCGGTGAAGATTTTAATAATGATGGAGAGATTGATAGTTTTTATGTGGATTTCAATTACCTCAGTCGGAATGCCATAATTAATGCCAGCGCGGCGGCCATGATTGACGGGGCACCAAAAACGCCAAACTTTATTCTGCACAATGAAAGCACCGGCTTAAGGGTGGAAGTAACTGATCCCAATCTGGCTTTTGAATACCGCTTAGGCGTGAAAGGTTCTAATGGTGGGGAGTATGATTCGCTATACCGTTTTCAGGGCACCGGGTTTACCATACCAGGATTACAAGCCAATCAATTGTATTTAGTGGGCT
>CATMQD010000289.1 GCA_950073045.1 uncultured Flavobacteriales bacterium
TGCGATTCATCCTCAGCATTTTCAATCTAAGTTAGTACAACTTAGCCTTGTGAATGGTGACTGTAATTACGCCATTTCTCCACCAAGGCCTTCATGTCCTCAGGTAAGTCAGAGTCAAATGATAAACGTTCTCCAGTACTGGGATGTTCAAAGCCTAAGGTCTTGGCGTGTAGGGCCTGACGAGGACAAATTGAAAAGCAGTTTTCTACAAACTGTTTGTATTTTGTAAAGGTGGTTCCCTTTAAAATTTTGTCGCCGCCATACTCTTTATCATTAAAGAGGGTATGACCAATATGCTTCATGTGCACCCGAATCTGATGCGTTCGTCCAGTTTCTAACTTACACTCTACTAAGGTAACATAGCCGAGTCTTTCAAGCACACGCCAATGAGTAACCGCATGCTTTCCTTGATCGCCATCAGGGTAAACCTGATAGATTTTTCGATTCTTAGGACTGCGGCCGATATTACCAGTGATAGTTCCAGATTCCTCATCGATATTTCCCCAAACTAAAGCCCAGTAAGTACGTTCTGTAGTTCGCTCAAAAAACTGATTAGCCAAATGAGCCATGGCTCGTTCATTGGCGGCAATTACCATAATGCCACTCGTATCGCGATCTAGTCGATGCACTAAACCGGGACGCTCTTTATTTAAGCCCGGCAAGTTTTGAAACTGATAGAGTAGGGCATTTACCAAAGTACCATCTCTATTTCCATAACCAGGATGCACCACCATACCCGGTGCTTTATGAACCACAATTACATCATTATCCTGATGAATTAAAGGCACGGGAATATCCTGCGGTATAAGTTCCGTTTCATGAGGCGGATAGCTCAAAACTATCTGCACTACATCTTCGGGCTTTACCTTATAGTTGCTTTTGACTTTCTGGTCGTTTACCCGAATATTCCCTGCGGCTGCGGATTGTTGAATTTTATTTCGGGAAGTGTTGGGTAATAAATTTCCTAAAAACTTATCTACCCTTAGGGGTTTTTGCCCGGCATCGGCTACAATACGATGATGCTCGTAGAGCTCTTCCTGCTCTTCGTCGGGATTGGATGCTTCTTCACGCATTATTTAGCGGATCTGAATTTTAGATTGCCACGATTGGGCATTATGCTCGCTTTGTAAGCGAATTAAATAGAGGCCAGCAGGACTTTCGGGTAATTGCCAAAATTCGCTAACCTTATGCTGGGCAAGGATTTGCCCCTGTAAATTATATAAGTAAAAATGATAGCCTTCGAGTTCACGGAGCTCCAAAGGTAAGTCGAAGTGTAAGCTTCCCTCACTAGGATTAGGATACACATTAAAGTTATTGGACTTAAATCGGTCCACTAAGCTAAAGTCGCGAGGAATGTATTTAAATACTGGTCGCATCATAATGGTACCATTTAAACCACTCTGATACATATCATCAACTTCACCATAAAAGGCAGTGGTTCTATTGCGACTATTTTGATCGTAACCCAAACTTACAGGGTCGCTATTTTGCTGACGGATGCCAATAAATACTGTTCCATTAGTACGTGGCCCTGCGATGGTAGTGTCGAGCAGATAAGTTTGATAAAAGTTTCCATCGGTATACTGAGCGGTATACACGCTATCCGTTTCATAAAGAACGGTTCCTGGTATTCCCGATTGATTGCTGATAATTAGAATCGTGAATTCCTGATCTTCCAAATCATAAATCGCGGGTTGGAAATACAGCTGCAATCCTTTTAAGGTATCGTCTACTAAAATATCATAACGTTGAACTATAAAGCCACCTCGGTTATTCAATACCTCATAAGCCCTTTCGGCAGAGCCATCATCATAGGCGTAGTAGTTTTTAAATACTTGAGTATGATAGATCGTATCATTCCGAGGAATGTCGTTATTAGAACCACTAAAAGTGTGAAAGCTGTTAATTTCAAATTCGTCAGGATAAGGCGGATTAATGAAATTTAAGCGCGGTTCGCCTAGAGGCGGAATAGTGTAAGTTACTTCTTCGTTATTGGGATGAGAGCTCGCCAAACCTGGACCAATAGTATTTTGCTGTTGCAATAATCCGCCATTATAACGCACTTGGTAAATCCCTAAGTTGAGGTTGATATTGGTGGAGTTATCTAAAACATTGCGTCGATATTTAAGATCGAGCTCGGGTTTGAAAACCCCTTGAATATTAAAAGATTCATTGACGTGCCACCAGGGTATCGATTCGTATTTGACTAATAGCGAAGGATGCGGCACGGTAAAAGCAATGTCCCTCGGGATACTATCAGCGATTGTTCTTTGATCATCTAAATCCACGTAATCGATATGCCAAACGTCTAAAGCGCCCTGTTTGGATCCGAAGCTTCTAAATCGAAAGCGAAAATCATCGCGATGAAAATCGGTATCCACCGCTTGCATTACTAAGCTCCAAGAGGTATCTGGGTAATCTGCATTTCGCCAAATAGAGCGCCAAAGAGAATCGCCACCATGCCAAAACTCCAAAACCAAAGAATCGTCGCCAATGCCCGGTTTTTCGCCCCAACCTCCAGCTTGGTAGTAAAAGCTGAGGTAAACAGAATCGGTAACAGCACTAAGGTCGATTTCCCTAGAACTGAGAATATCGCCCACCGAATCATTACCTACATAAGTATAAGGACGGCCGTAGCGATTTAATCCATCGAAACTGGCCACTCCTAGGGTAATCGGACTACGAGCCCAAGTTTTATTAACCCATACGTCAGACATTTCCCATTTGCTGGGATCTACTGTATTTCCATCGTAAGAAAAGTCATCTGTAAAAGGGAGATTAAGGGCTTGTTGACTTTTAGCTTCAATAGCTTTAAATCCCGTCTTAGCTTCGGGCATTCGCTCAAGACCACCTAATTGCTCTTTGCGCTGGGCGTAAACAGAAAGGCTTAAGAAAGATAGAAATAGTAAGAGTAATCTATTTTGTAGAGTCATTAGCAAGGGAATCCGGGAGGGCTGTATTTTGGAACTCTAACGAGTCGTTTACAATTTTAGTGTAGTCGTTGGTGAGCCATAAATCAATCTCACGGCCCATGCGAATACTAGGCTCCATGCTCGGGGCTGGGTTTTGGCGGTAAACGAGGGCCGCAGCGGTATCACTCACTTCCTCATCATAAATAACCGAGCCTAAATTAAAGGATCGCATTTTGAGATAGTCTTCAGCTTCTTCCAAGGTTTTCCAGCGTAAGTAGGGCGATTGAACCAGCTCATCGCTAAGTCCCATTCCGAGTACTAAATCTACCGTGGTGCCTTTCTTTAATTTGGTACCAGGCATCAAACTGCGTTCTTCGATCTTTACGTCAATCACTACATCTTTACCGATATAAGGTACATACTGTAATTCGCCAATTGTAAAACCTTTCGATTCCAAATCGTAGATAGCTCTACGTTTGGTTTTTTCAATTAAATCAGGGAGTTCCACCTTTCGGGGATAAAATGGATTAATGGTGAGCTTTAATTCCCGACCGGTTTTTACTTGATTACCCGCTTCCGGATATTGCGCAATTACTGCTCCTCGAGGGAAACTTGGGTCGTATTCGGCCGAATCGATAATGGCGAAATTGAGTTTCGACTTCTCTAATTTAGTCTCCACTTCGGTGAGGGCCAGTCCGTTTAAATCTGGCACATCCACGGTAATACCATGCTCGGTGTAGTGATCTAAACTATAGTTTAAACCCCAAAGCAGTGCCGCGGCTACTACTCCCATCAATATGAGATTGATGAAAAAGGTCTTACTAACCAAAAATCGAAAGAGCTTCATGCATGAAGGAATTTAGGCAAAAGTAAAGTTTTAGCGCGAAGGCAAGGCAAGGCGCTAAAGCCCTAAATTGTCTTTAATTTGATTCCTGAAGTCAAGTATAATTACAAATTATGGCCACAGGGCTAAAAAACATCAATACTCAGCTCAGTTTAGTCGAAAAACTTTTCGCTTGGACTGGGGTAATAGGACTCCTTACCTGGCTTCTTTATCAGCATCTTAATGCCGA
>CATMQD010000290.1 GCA_950073045.1 uncultured Flavobacteriales bacterium
TGATTTCCACTGCCAAACACTGAGTGGGATTGTCGGGGCAGGCCTCTGGAAAATCGATCACCATTTTCTCGCCTGGAGCAATTACCACCGATTCTCCCGGTAGGTAATCAAAAGAGCCCTTATCCAAATGCATCACCTTTTTACCACGAAACATGGAGGTCAAAACAAAATCGTTGAATTCCAACTCCACCTGATTCGCCATTAAATGGGTCTCAAAGACATTTAATTCAAATTGATTGTGGCTATAGGTAGTGCGGTTTTCAACTAAAGTTTTGAGATGCCTTTCGTTGGTCAGCTTAGGTTTTTGCAAAAAATTCGACATAAGAGCTCTGGCTAAAAAATGGCTTATTGTCAAATCTACAATAATAAACTGATGCTCAAAGGTTTTGGACGGAAAGCAAAATCAAATAGACGGAAAACAAAGTGAAAGCGAAAATAGACGCAGAGCAAAATCGCGGAAACGCATAACAAATACAGACTCAAATGATTGATGGAATTTGAAGCCAGTAAAAAACAAAAAGACAATATGGATACAATCGAAAAAGCGCATCAAGCGGTGGAGCGCCCCGAGTTAAAAAGTCAGTACGACCATTTTATTGGCGGTGAATGGGTAAAACCCAATAGCGGAAAATATTTTGAAAATATAAGTCCCGTAGATGGCCAAGTTATGGCGCATGCGGCCCAAGGAAATGCGGTTGATATTGAGCAAGCCCTAGATGCTGCTCATAAAGCATTTGCCACCTGGAGTAAAGCTTCTGCCATTGAGCGCAGCAATACGCTTTTAAAAATTGCCGACATCATGGAAGCCAATGCCGAGTATTTGGCTCGCGTAGAAACCCTAGATAATGGAAAAGCCTTGCGTGAAACACGTGCTGCGGATATTCCCTTATGTATCGATCACTTCCGTTATTTCGCTGGTGTAATTCGTGCCGACGAAAGTACCATGTCGGAGCATGATGAAAATACGGTTAGCATTAACCTTCAGGAACCTTTAGGAGTGGTAGGCCAAATTATTCCTTGGAACTTCCCATTATTAATGGCTACTTGGAAAATTGCACCGGCTCTTGCTGCAGGCTGCACAACAGTGGTAAAACCTGCCGAGCAAACGCCTACCAGTATTATGGTTTTAATGGAGCTTATCGCTGATGTCGTTCCTGCTGGGGTGATTAATGTGGTTAGCGGTTTCGGCCCAGAAGCCGGAAAGCCACTGGCTACTTCTCCTCGAGTTTCTAAGGTGGCCTTTACCGGTGAAACTACTACTGGCCGTTTGATTATGCAATATGCCTCGGAGAATTTAATTCCCGTAACCATGGAGCTTGGTGGTAAATCGCCAAACATCTTTATGAAGAGCATTGCCGATGAGGATGATGCCTTCTTTGATAAATGTGTGGAGGGTGCAGTGATGTTTGCCCTAAACCAAGGTGAAGTATGTACCTGCCCTTCTCGTATTTTGGTGCATGAAGACATCTATGAGAAATTTATGGAACGCGTGATTGCCCGCACTAAAGCCATAAAAATGGGACATCCTTTAGCGGAAGACACCATGATGGGGGCTCAGGCTTCAAATGATCAGTACGAAAAGATTCTTTCTTATATCGAAATCGGTAAGCAAGAAGGAGCTGAAGTACTTTGCGGTGGCGCTTCAGCAGATTTAAACTCCGGTTTAGAGAATGGCTATTATATCCAGCCAACCATTTTAAAAGGTCATAATAAAATGCGTGTTTTCCAAGAAGAGATTTTTGGACCGGTTACCTCGGTAACCACCTTTAAGACCATGGAAGAAGCGATTGAAATCGCCAATGACACCCTTTATGGTTTAGGTGCCGGATTATGGACCCGTGATGCTCATGAAATTTACAGAGTACCTAGGGAGGTTAAAGCAGGTCGAGTTTGGGTAAACTGTTACCACGCCTATCCTGCCCACGCTCCATTCGGAGGTTATAAAAAATCTGGTTTCGGAAGAGAAACACATAAGATGATGTTGAATCATTATCGCCAAACCAAAAATATGCTTATCTCTTACGACAAGAATAAGCTAGGCTTCTTTTAGTCGATGATTTCCCAACCTGAAGGGTTCCGGTCTATAGTGGATCGGAGCCTTTCTTTTTTAATAAAACAGCAATATGAAAGTAGAACGAATTAGTGCTAGTCCGGCCGCCCTTGAACTTATGGCCGACTTAAAGGAACAGTTTGGCGACTTGATGTTTCACCAAAGTGGTGGCTGCTGCGATGGCTCCGCCCCTATGTGTTTTGAGCGCGGAGATTTTAAAATTGGCGATAGCGATGTACTCCTCGGTGAAGTTGATGGTCACCCCTTTTATATGTCGCGGGACCAATACGAATATTGGAAACACACCCACCTAACTTTAGACATTGTTCCGGGTCGTGGCTCTAGCTTTTCGCTAGAAATCCCCAGCGGAAAACGATTCATTATTCGCTCCCGCATTTTTACCGATGTCGAGTACCAAGCCCTCCAGGCAGAAGGTAGTTTATAATCAAAATAAAGAGTCTCTGGTTTTACTGTATTTCAATTAATCGTAATATTGCAATGAATAAATTAAAACAGAGATCATGAAGCTCTCCCAAATAAAAGCGGCCTTAAACGGATTAGAAGAAATACGTTTTGTTTTACCCGATGGAAAGGCGGTTCCAGCGCATTTTCACGTGACCGAGATTGGATTAATCGACAAGCATTTTATTGACTGTGGTGGCACGGTAAGACGAGAGTCGGTAATTAATTTCCAGCTTTTCACGGCCACTGATTACGATCATCGTTTAGCTGCTCAAAAGCTGCAGTCTATCATTGAGCTTTCCGAAAAAACCTTAGCCCTTCCCGATGCGGAAATAGAGGTTGAGCATCAAGGACAAACAATTGAGAAATACAGCTTGGAATTCGACCAAGGAATATTTCGTTTAATCGCGAAGCAAACCGATTGCCTAGCCAAAGATAAATGCGGAATTCCGGTACTAAAACCCAAGCGCAGTTTAGCCTCCTTATCAGAAGAAACTAGCTGTACCCCTGGCTCGGGATGTTGTTAAGCATCTGGTAGACCTACCAAAAAAACCGTCCCCTTGTTTTCCAAATAGCTGGAAAGCAAGGGGACGATTCTTAATTGCCAATTGATAAATCCCTATTTCTCAATTGCAAATTGGAAGGTAGCTTCACTCATATTACCTAGTTTGTCGTAAGCGCGTACCTTAACGGTATACACCTTTTCGGAGGTAAACTGATCGAGCTCCGAAATATCCAATGTTCGTGGTGAAGAGTACTCACGGAAAGCCTCATCATTTATACTGTACTCAATTTTATCATTACCAACTTTCTCATCGGTTGCCCCGAGGTACAGTCGCGCATAATTAGGATACACGTTAATGGTTTTTCCATCTACTGATTTAGTACCCACCGCCTCAATACTAAAGTGATGGTAAATTTCTGGACCGCTATTATCTACATGTACCTTACTACTTTTCTCTGCCTCTTGGTTCTGAACACAATCTGTAGATTCGAATTTTAAGGTATGCGGACCTTCATTAGGCACGGTAAAAGAGCTGCTGTAAGATTTATCGCCACCATTATCTATTTCATAATTGGTGTTTACCACGCCCGAAGCATTATCACGGGCGCTTAAGCTAACCGGTGTATTGCTAGTGATAAACAATTCTCCTTGTTTAAAGAATTGCGGAGCGCCATAACTAATGCCAGTGCTAGGAGCAACATTATCTAAATAATAGGTTTTAGCACTAGAGGCACTTCTATTATTAACCTTATCGGTAGCGCGGAAACGCACCGTTACCAAGCCGTTTTCATTCGGAAGATTTAAAGATGAATTAAAGGTATTGTATGCACCGCCATCGATGGAATACTCTATGGACTGCACGCCAGCTTTATTGTCGGTAGAGCTTAAATTAAATTTAGAGCGTTCGCTGATGTAATCGTAGCGCTTTTCGCAGAGGTCGCCCTGAATGGAGATTGAAGT
>CATMQD010000291.1 GCA_950073045.1 uncultured Flavobacteriales bacterium
AAGTGAAGGGTCGTCGGTAACTTTATAGCCGCAATAAGCTAAAAATACAATGCTCGCTTGGAGCCAAATGCCTGGCTTTTTTAGGAGTTTCCTTAGGTCACCCATGGAGTGGTCTATATCGGTGCCGGGTTCCTGTTTCGGAAGGATGAAAAAGATGAAAATCGCTACTAATAGTAAGATCACACTACATGCTAGCAGCACATTGCGATAGGCCATATTTCTACTGGCACTTAAGTCCAGGGCTTCTTCCAGGAAGAACCAGTTGAAAAGCAAAACTGCCATGCTCGCCCAAAGGGCAGAGCTTAATCCGCGGCCGCCTTCCACCCATCCAAAAGCCTTGGCTTCATCTTCCCGAGCTACTAAAATGCGCGTACTTTTCATTAGGGCCGCCCAAAAAAGAAAAATGGTGCTAAAGCCCCAAAATCCATAGGCCACTAACAAACTATTATAGCTTGGGAAATAGGCAATACCGACACCACCAAGTGCCGTTAGAATTAGTGCTCCTGACATTAATTTCCGAGCCGGAACCACATCTGCCAAAGGGCCACCAAAGAAATAGGAGAAAATGGCGATAATACCATAAACGGAAAAGCAATACCCCAAGTCGATATTGTCTATCTCGTAAACCACCAGCATGGTATTCCTAAAAACTCGTGGTATTACGAAGGGTAAAAGGAAGATTGCTTCTCCGGAGAGGATTAGGGCAAGGTACTGCAAGATCTGTTGCCAGCCATTCACGCTTTAAAACTACAAAACTATATTTCCTTTTAATCGATATGCCTTTCTTTTAATCTTCTAATTATTGCACTTTAATAGTTGAATTTATTTTTTAGGTAAAAGGCTTGCGGGATTAAAAAATGTTTTATTCATTTGCCACGCAAAACAAAAACAAGAGCAATCATGCATTATTTAACCTTTAAAATAGAACAAGATGGACCAAGCCTCTGGCTAGGGTCGCGAGAAATCTAGGTATTTACATCTACATGCAGATTTGCTCCCGGCTCCCTAAAAGGACCGGGATTTTTTTTGCTGCAAGGTGCGGTGCCCGGTCGGAATCCAAACCTATTAGCAAAAAATATCATGTCAACTTCAATAGTTACTTCTTATTATTTAAAAGCCTTCGATGCCTATCCCTTTGAATTAGCGGAGGTAGAGGAGCAGCTGGATTATGCTTTGGCTTATGATCCAGACCATATTTCCAGCTTATGCCTGAAATCAGGCTACTACCTCTATGCCCTTAATTGGCAAGATGAGGCAAGAGCTCTAGCTGAAAGGGCGATGGCAATTGATCCACATAATTCTTGCGTAGCCGCCTCCTTACTTAATTGTATGATTGAGATGGGTGACCTGAATGAGGCCTTACGTTTTATGGACTATATAAATCGTAAAGTGCGAATGTCAACTTTTATTAAATATGCCTATATGGCTAAAATAATGGAGGTGAAAATGCACTTTAAAATCGCATTGAATTATTATAATACAATGATATTATATGCGGAAAGTTCGGAACAAAAGGATCATGTGGACGCTCGAATTAAATTAGTTAAGGACAAGCTTAAGCATCAGCGAAAGCTGAAAGCTCCTAAAAAGTAAAAGGGTATTTAAGATACGGTTTGGTTACACCGGAGGCCTTCGATTAGTGTCTCTGTATGGCACAATGGTGCTGGAAACAGTATGCCGCCTCGAAGTATACCAACACAGCGGATCCTGTGGTCGTAGGTTCGAATCCTACTCTCTTTACGGAGATAGCTCAGTGGTTAGAGTCCAGGCTTTTGAGGTTCAAACCCTCACTGTATGTAGGATACAGTAGCAAACCCTGAAAGGGGTACCGAGTGATTATATCGCTCTCAAAAGAAGAGACTCATCCACTCTTAAAAAAAGGATGATCCACATTAGAGAAGGGGTAAAAAAACCAAAACCTTAAGGTGGCGGTAAGAGTAGGCTGTTTAAAGCGGAGGCTGAATCATCTGCAATGCATGGAATATGCCGGCTATTCGATTTTATTAATGAGAAATTCCCCAAGGTGGCAAAAGGCTTACT
Source organism: uncultured Flavobacteriales bacterium (assembly GCA_950073045.1). GTDB lineage: Bacteria > Bacteroidota > Bacteroidia > Flavobacteriales > Schleiferiaceae > Croceimicrobium. The sequence goes on from CATMQD010000291.1 coordinate 2,041, forward strand.
GCCCTTCGCTTTTGTGGTATTGTTTAACCGGCTTCGGCCTTTAATAATTGAATCATGTTACGATTTATCAAAAACCCTAAAGGGGTATTAAAAGTGCTGTTTAAGGATGGCGGTATCAAGGCTATTTATGGCCCTGGTAAACGCCGGGTATTGGAGCGTGGCGACTTACACAGCTATGCGATGGGAACAAAAGTGGATTTACCTAAAGGTATTGACTTGCGCTCAAACCTCAATGAATTGAAGGATTTTGCTGAGGTAGTTGATCTTAAGCAGGATTCCATCGCTGTGGTGTATGTTAATGGAGTTTTTAGCGAAGTGCTAATTGCTGGTTTATATGCCTACTGGAAGGGTGTAAACCAATTTGAGATTAAGGTTTTTGACACTCAAGCAATGGAGCTTCCCGAAAATATGGATCCTACTTTAAGGTCCATTTTGGCGCGCCGCGGATTTATTCGACTCATGCAAGTGGAGCATGGAGAGCAAGGATTGCTTTTAAAAGAGGGTTCACTACTAAAGGTTTTGGATCCTGGCGAATATTTCTTCTGGAATAACCAGTTGAACTTGAAGTTGATGAAGGCAAACATGCAAAGACGAGCAGTGGAGCTCAATGGTCAGGAAATGCTTACCAAGGATAAGGCCTCGCTAAGGATTAACCTCTTAGGCGAAATCCGAGTAGTAAATATTGAGCGGGCCCTTTTGGAGAATAAGGATTACGATAAGCAAGCTTATTACTTGTTATCGATGGCCTTGCGCTCCTACGTAGCGGAACTAAGCTTGGATGAATTGCTTAGTACTAAAGTTGAGCTGGCCGAAAAGGTGGCCAAAACTTGCAGTACCAAGCTTGCAGATATCGGATTAGAACTATTAGAAGTGGGTATTCGGGATATCATTTTGCCTGGTGAAATGAGGCAAATTATGAATGAGGTATTAGTGGCGGAAAAACGTGCCCAAGCTAATTCCATCACCCGAAGGGAAGAAACTGCTTCTACCCGTAGTTTGATGAACACCGCTAAGTTGATGGAAAACAACCCTATGCTATGGAAGTTGAAAGAAATGGAATACCTCGAAAAGGTAGTTAGCAAGGTAGGAACCATCAATATTACTGGTGGAGACTTTGGAGCGAATTTACGTGAGCTGCTTTCGCCTGCTTAGATCAAGCCCCGGCCATTTTTAAAAAAAATGGTTCGGGGCTTATTGCGTTTAGTATTAATCTTGAATTAGGAAGTATTGGGGATATTGATGAAGTCTCAGGTCCTTGTTTCATTGCTTTTATCGTAATATTGCAAAATATAATTTAATTAATGGGTGTAACTCGAAATGACCTTTTCTCAGAGGAGCAAAATGAGCTGGCACAGATGGCCAAAGTTTTAGGACATCCGGCCCGAATTGCCATTTTACAGTACTTGTTAAAGGCGCAGGCTTGCATTAATGGTGACTTGGTGAAGGAGCTGGGATTAGCTCAAGCAACGATAAGCCAACATTTGCGCGAATTAAAATCGATTGGAATTATCCAAGGAACCATTGAGGGTACTTCGGTTTGTTACTGTATAAATGCCGAAAACTGGAATAAGATTACCATGCTCTTTAGTGAACTTTTTGCCTCATATTCTAATATTGATAATTGCTGCTAGTATGAACGAAAAGCTAATCAAGTATTTAGAGTCCCTGGAACTAGAAGAGATTTCGGAAGATCGAAGGGCGGTTTTAAGACCCTTAAAGTATTTTATAAAGACGCAGCCTAAGGCTTCACTAAATTTCATTTGCACCCACAACTCGCGCCGTTCGCAATTTGCCCAAGCTTGGGCTTTGGTGGCAGCAAAATATTTCGATTTTGAGATTTTATCTTTTTCTGGTGGGGTAGAGGTAACAGCCTGCAACCCAAGGACCGTGGCGGCTATGC
>CATMQD010000292.1 GCA_950073045.1 uncultured Flavobacteriales bacterium
TTCGGGTTCAGGCTCGGATTGACAGCACCTTTAATAATGAAATCGCTTTAGCCCTTTCACCAATGGCCAGCGAATCCTACAACTCTGCTGAGGATGCTTTAATGGCAGGAGAAAAGAATTCTAGTTCTCTTTATTTTATATTGCAAGATGGCCAAGCCCTAAGTATTCGCCAAGACCCTCCATTTGAAGGCATAAAACAGTTCCCTATCGGTCTTGGAGAGGATCTTGAACAAAAGGGCTACCTCCAAATTTCGGAAGGTCCCTCTTATCTTTATTACTATCTCCTAGACGACCAAGAGGAGCTTACCGAAATAAATCCGCAAAAGGAAATAAATCTCGGAGCGATGAATAATCTCCAAAGCTTGGTTGTTTCCACAAAAGCTATCGAGTCTAGCGATATTCAAGAGGTCTATTGGTCGCTTAAAGATGGACAGGTACTTCTACACTCCTTTAAAGCTTGGAATAATGTTGAGGTATTTAATCAACAAGGAAGCTTGATTTTCCAAACGGAACATTTTCAAGATTTAAACCCTTTAGACTTAGGATCCAATAAAGGAGTATTTATTATTAAAATCTCCTACCCTACTAAGACAGAGACATTAAAGGTTTTACGATAGCTGAAAAAAAGCTATAGAACTATAGCTCTAAGGGGTTTGCCATTTAGGCTAACTATATAAGATTTAAGCAGCTATTTGGCCAGTGACTAGATTCTAAAAGGAGCAATAAGTCTTATTTTAGATGGTAGAGATGTTAATTCTCTGTATTGATCTAAACCTAAGAGATCAAGGTATAAAACGGTATTAGTGATTTGATTTTAAGCTGATCTATGGCCGCGTCCTTTCAATGACAATTTTCCGATAAACCTGGACTGAGATTGTAAAGGATTTGATTTTTTATCCGCTAAGGATTAGTCATGCGTTTCTAATCAACACAATTAGTATAAAATCCAGCTTACTGGCGGTTAATAGAAGGGCAAAAAAAAACCGCCTCGAAAATCGAGGCGGTTACATATAAAAAAGGCTAAACTATCTACTCAGCGGTCTTTTTCTTATCATAAGCTTTCTTAGCTCCAAAGGCAGCACCAGCAGCAGCTAGTAATACTAATCCTGGGATAGGAGCCGTATTGCCAGAAGCAGGAGGAGCTGGCTGAGCCATCATTTCTAAGCTAAAAGCTAGGGTAATGATAAGAGTTATTTTGATTGCTTTCATTTTATCTATTGTTTCGTTTTCAATTACTTGATCATTATTTTGAGATTGTGCTGAACCTGATCTTGATCCATCACTCGAATGAGGTATACACCGGTACTCAAGCTTTCAGTTGAGATTTTATGCTCTTCATTGTGAGCGTCTAATTCATGGCTCAAGATGAGTTGACCTCCAAGGTTTCTTAATTCAAACTGCGTGAAACCCATGGCATTTGGATCACTGATAACTAAATCACCGTTCTCATCTTGATAGCTAAAGAATTGCTCAAATGATTGTTTATCGAGACCTACGTTTTGATCAGTTCCAAACACCAAATAAAGACGGTTCTTAATTACTCCTAATTGGTTTACCATAAATTGGTAATCATTCTGAGTAAGGTCCACTTTGTTGCCATTTAAGCTATCTACTAATAAGATGACATTATTGGCATCCCAGTTGTTAAGAGAATCAAGGCTAATTGTATATAGACCTTGGTACCAAGCATCTACTCCCACCGGCAATACTTTAGCGGTTCCCGGTTGGATATAAGGAATACCTTGAATGCTGTATTCCATGGTATCTTGCTGAGAATAGAAAGAGTGGAATTGGCTAGCCTTATAGATAGGAGCGTCAAATAGGCGATCGAATCCATTGGTTGCGCGGTCATCAAACATCACCAAAATTTGATTGGCAGCTGAATCCGTGCTTAGATTTAACCAAGCTCTTTCACGAGTTTCTGTTTTAAAGAAACCTGCATTAGTATTACTACCAGAAGTACGCATATCATTCTGGAAAGTAAAGTTGATGCTACCACCTGCGAAAAGAGGATCTACCTGAACAAAGAAACCTTGCATTGAACGGGTATCACTGCTTGGATTATTGCGTCGTGAATTTGGAACGTTGGTTTGTCCTGCTGCATTCCAGTTGCCATATTGAGCATCACCAGCACTTGGTGTAGAAGCATCCCAGTAATAAACAGTAGCCAAAATATCGCTATGGTCAGCGGCAAAGGCAGCAAAATCAAGGGCACTTGGATATGGATTTCCTAAAAGGACATAATCACTTGCTCTTAAGTTATTTACTGTAACACTTACATCACCATTGTTAATGCTTCCTTCAAATGTTTTAGAGTCTGTATAATCAACTCCTGTTGCATTAAGGGTTGGTGTAGCAGCATATCCCTCACCGGCGTTCATAACACCACTGGCATAAGCAGACCAATTTTGATTTGCAGCATCAAACTCATATAAGTCATTAGGATTAGAGGCACTAAATGCATCCTCGATATCCTCATTACTTACAGGTGAAGACCACATGCTAAAACGAGTCTGGTTTCTAGCAGTAAATTCACGACTCACGCTGTAAGTACCTGTTCCTGTGTTGGCATCGGTAGCTTTAGTTTGTAATAAAGTGGCAGCACTTTCAATTACTACAGTACCATTATTGGCTATATCACCATTTACAGTTAGAACCTCTCCAGCTGAAATTGTTAAAGTCGCAGCATTTTCGATTGTCAAGTCGCTAACCGCAACATCAGCAGAAATAGAAACGCTTTGACCTGTTTTAACGGTAGCGTCTAGACCTCCAGTACTTGAATTTGGCACGCCTGTAGCATTCCAGGCACCTGCATCATAAACCAAAGCCGTTAAAGTATCAGCTCCAGGGGTGCCTCCTGTTCCGTAAGAAGCTCTCCAACTCGCGCCTAAACTATTGTCGGAATTTACATCGATCAAAGTTAAGCTAGGACCATCGCCATCTGCAGCAGTTGGCCAAGGAGCACCATCATCATAAGTTACCGCATCAATAGTTACGGATGCACCACTCGGATCGTAAACTATGGTGATAGGATCGGAAGAGTTAGTTAGGTTATTAGAAGCATTAGTTCCTGCAACATCAGCATTATTTACTCCTAAGGTATTGGTATCGGGAGTGAAAGAGTTTCCAGTATTAAAATCACCATCACCACCACTACCAACTGCGATAGTGTAATAAGTACCAGCTGCAAAAGTAAAGTCACCAAAGTCAAAGTTATTTGCATCGTAAGTTAATCTCCAAGAAGAGTTCATATTGATAGCCGATCCAGAGTTATTGTAAATTTCAATCCACTCATCATCTGAACCAGCATTAGAACTATTGTACATGATCTCGGTGATCACAATATCACCAGCAGAAGGTAAGTTAGCTGGAGTGGCACTACCACCGCTTACCTCGCTAGAAAATTCATCATCATCATTATTACCTGTTACCTCCTTGTAGGCATAAGCATACACGTAATAAGTAGTACCTGTAGTTAAATTAGTAACGGTAATGTTGCCATCGGCATCGGTGGTTTGATTAGCTACACAGTAAGCATTGTCATTGGCTCCTGCATCAGTCGCAAAAGTTCCGCTTCCATAAGCTAGGTTAGCAGTATAGTCGATACCATCTTGACCGCTAGCACTAAGATCAATGCTGTTGGAACCATCAGAAACAAATACTAATACACCATCCCAATCAGTTCCGAAGGTGCCGCTAGGTTTAGTCCAAGAAATATCAAATGATGTTAATCCTAAACTACTTATGCTTAAAGCACTTGGGGCTGGAACAGAACCTGGGGCCGTATAAACATGCGTTCCTAAATACTCTGTAGCACTGGAACTTGCTCCATCAACCGCAGCATTTGTGACTTCTGTCCATTCGCCAGTTCCGTCAAGTGTGCTTATTCCTGTATTTCCAGAAAGAGATCGGAAG
>CATMQD010000293.1 GCA_950073045.1 uncultured Flavobacteriales bacterium
GGATGGTAGCCTTCAATTACAGCTTTGCAAAAGGTGGTGCTAATTTTTCAGAAGACATTGTGCGCTTGATGAATGAAGATACCAGTTTTGATCGTAATTATAAGATGTATGAGTTTGAGCCTGGAACCATCTTTTTGCGCGATGTAGATGCAGAGCCAATTCTAATGAAGGATGAAGACTTGATCAAGCTCCAATAGTTTTATACTAATACTTAAAAAAAAGCGACCTCATTGGGTCGCTTTTTTTATGCTCTAAGACTTATTCTTAAATCTTAGACCTGAATTACCCCTTGGATCTCAAACCACGGCCTTTTTTACCACTTACTTTATCGTCTTCACCGTAGTAGGCTGAGCCATAGCCATAGCCATAGCCATAGCCATAGCCATAGCCATAACCATAACCATAACCATAACCATAACCATAACCATAACCATATCCATAGCCATACCCATAAGATTTAGATATGGTAAAGTCATTTATCGCAATCGCAATATTTTGCACCGACTTATTCTCGTAACGGTCATTGATGAAGCTTAAGAGCTGTTTGTCAGTATAACCCTGTCGAATTACGTAGAAACTGTAATCGACCTTTTTCATCAATTCGAAGGTATCCGCTACTAAACCTACTGGTGGCGTATCAAAGATAATATAGTCATAGTTTTTTTTAAGCTCGGCATGCATGCTTTCAAAGCGAGCACTCAGGATTAGCTCCGAAGGATTGGGAGGAATAGGACCGGCCGAAAGAATAAAGAGATTATCTAAACCAGGCGCCTTTTGAATCGCTTCTTGGGTATTCATTTGCCCGGAAAGCACCGAACTTACCCCATAATCATTACTTAGTTTAAAGTCATTGTAAATTTTGGGTTTGCGTAAGTCTAATCCTATTAATACTGTTTTCTTTCCGGCCGCCGCTAAAATGGAGGCCATATTGATGGAAATAAAGGTTTTGCCTTCTCCTCCGATAGAAGAGGTGAAGAGCATGGTTTGAATGGCTTTGTCTTGGGCTAAAAATGAAATATTGGAACGTAAGGCCCGGAAAGATTCAGCAATGCTTGATTTTGGAAATTCTGCAACCACCAAATTAGTACTTCGCTCACTGTGACCAATCATGGCTACGATAGGCATATTGGTAATGTTTTCCACATCCTCTTTAGCGCGGATTTTATTGTCCAATAAATCGGTTATAAATATGAAACCGATTGGCAGGAAGAGGCTTAATACGAGGGCTATAGCAAAGGTTTTCTTTGGATTAGGGCTTATGGGGATTTTTTTGATGATCGCTGGATCAATTACCCTTGAGTCTGGGGTGTTGCCTGCAAGTACAATGGCTGTCTCCGCCTTCTTTTGCATTAAAAAGAGGTAGATGTTCTCACTTACTTCGTACCGACGACGTATTTTGATTAATTCGATTTCAGTCTTTGGTAATTCACTAATTGCGCCTTCTAATTTATTTCTTTTTGTTTTTAGTTTACTTAATTGAAACTCCAATTGCCCACTAACAGACTCAATATTCTCTTTCAGATTAAATTGAATACGTTTGAGCTGTTCGTCAATTTGTTGCAAGCGAGGACTCGTATTTCTTTGGCCTAAGCTAAGACTAGCTCTTTCGGAAATAAGGGCATTCAATTGACTAATTTGATTCGCCAAGCCGTCCTCTAGTCCAGTAAATCCAAGCGGATTAATTAATGCTTCGGTAAAGTCTTTGTTTTGATTTTTTTCTGCTACAAAGTCCAAAAATCGCTCTTGGGTTTCTATTTCAGTGATCTGTCGATCAAGTTCAAAAATCTGAGTAAATAACTGGGCTCCCTTCTCGCTAAGATTAACGGCCTGTTTTTCGGATTGAAAAGCTTTTAGTACCGTTTCTATACGGTCCAAAGAGTCTTGCAGGTTTTTAAGTTCCTCGCCAATAAAGGCCAAAGCATTTTCTGTAGTTTGGTTTTTGTTATCTAAATCGTAGGCTTGGTATTGCCTAATTAGTGCATTGATATAGTCTCTAACCTTTTCGCCTGTTGGTCCTTGGAGACTAATATTAATCGCAGCTGAACCTTCAGAAGTGGGTTCAACCGTCAGTTTATTAAAGTATTTATCAATCAAATCCTCCTTAGACCGCCATAGTACACTAACTACTTCATTTTCATTCAATTCTTCCTTAGTCCTGACAATTTTAAAATGAGAGTTGTTCGATTTATACCAAGCATTTTCATCAAGGCTAATTTGTAATTGTTCATCACTTTCATCTTCAGGTAAAGTAACTTGGAATCGTTCAGCACCGTCAAGAGCCTGGATCTGATATTCCCCATATATTTGAGGGTGAAGGCTATCGTAAATAATTTTCCAGCCTGGATTAGGATATATTTCAGAAGTTTTAATTCTTCCTTCACCGAAATAGCTAATTTCTAAGGCTAAGGAATTTAGAGTTCGTTCAGTCAAGCTGCGACTTTTCAAAACCACTACTTCATTTTCAAAATCTAGCCTAGGATTATAATAACCTACAGCAGACATAAGTGACTCCATGGAGCCGCTTTGTTCGGAGTCCACCATAACGGTAGCCTTAACCTCATATATCCGCGTTGAATAACGGTTTACAAAAAAAGCAATTACCAAACCGATTACAACCGAACTTACAATTATAGGCCAAGAGCCTAAAATTCTAAATAACAGTCTTTTAATATCAATGCTATCTTCCGAAGCGTTTATTTGTGGCTGAATCATTTCGGAAGGATAGCCACCTTCTTGAGAATTATTGAATTTTGACATCTAGTTCAAGCTGTTTATAGCGATAATTAGGGTAATGGTGGAAGCAGCAACCGAAAGGATTTGGGCAATGGTTTGAAATCCTTCGGTACCAATGCCTAAGGCCTTTTGGGGCAGGGGCTTGATATTGATAACATCATTGGGTTGAATGAAGTAATGGGGATTATTGATCACCTCCGCATCGGTCAAGTCTAGTTGAAAAGTTTCAATGCCTTCTGGTAATTGGCGCACGACCATCACTTCTCGGCGGTCTCCCACTATAGTAATGTCTCCTGCGGTAGCCAAGGCTTCAAAGATATTTACCTGGTTTTGATAGACAACATATTTACCTGGGCGAGCTACTTCACCTACTATAGAAAAGCGAATCCCCGCTAATTGCACGGTGACATTAATTGCCTCTTCGGTAAAGTATTTACTTAATTCCTTCTCCACCATCAATTGAATTTCTTCAATGCTCTTATCTACCACATTTAAATCACCAATGATAGGTATTGTGATATCGCCATTTAAATCAATGGAATAGCCTTGGAGATAAAAAAGTATATCTCCAGCGTTCAAGGCGTTTGCGCTCTGCTGACTGCTTATATTGAAGAGTTGAGCGGTTTCTAAGTCATAAGAACGAATAGTAATACTTAAAATATCATTCGGTTGTACTTTATAGGCACTCCTTTGTAATTTATATTTTTTGGCAGACTCGGGGTTTTCTTGTAAATAAGTCAATCGCTTAGTAGGCACACAGGCTGAAAAAGAACCAATCAGGAAGGCCAATAAGAATATTCGAAAAATAAGGTTGTTCATCTTTAAAAAGACTAAGAATTGAAGAAAGATAAAATTTGGGTTTCTATGCGTTCCCAATCTTTTTCATTAAGATTGGAGCCAGAGGGTAAACAGAGGCCTTGGGAAAAAAGAGTCTCCGAATTATCTGCACCATAATAGCGCGATGATTCAAAAACAGGCTGCAAGTGCATGGGTTTCCATAAAGGACGAGCCTCGATGTTTTCTTCTGCTAAATGTAGGCGTAAAGCTTCAGTGGTTTTACCATTATTTTTATCTGGATCTATAATAATGGCGCTTAGCCAACGGTTGCAGAAACTATCTTGAGCTTCTTCCTGGAATTCAATGAAAAGGCC
>CATMQD010000294.1 GCA_950073045.1 uncultured Flavobacteriales bacterium
CCTACTGTATCAGCTAGGCCTAAATGATGAGCGTTTACTGCTAAGGGCAGAGTTTGGCTGGATCAGGCGTTTTAGTGATAGTGAGAAATACATTGAATCTACTGGTTATACCGAGTTTAGAAATGATGTGAGTCATTTGATTGCTATGAACTTTGCTTTTGGTGGGGCACTATATAAAACCAGATCGTCTGCTCTGCAGCTCCTGGGAGGGGGGATAATCTCAAAGGATTATTATTCAACATTATACTTCAAGTCCGTAAAGGAGAGCAGCGCTGTAATTATAGATCGGGCTAATGTTGGCAATAGACCTTTAAAAGTAGATTTGGTTGCTAGCCTCAGCTATACCAGTCAAATTTTTAAAAGTAGCAGCCTTGCATCCATGTCTAGGCTTTCTTTATTGTTAGGATTGGATTTAATCTACATTACCAAGAGGACTAGGGTTGAAGTTGGCCTCGATAACCCCCATCCATCCTTTGCCGCGGGTTTTAAACTTGGACTCCTCTATAAATTCACTTCATCCAAAAGGGGGCTTAGATGAAAACGGGTTTTAAAATTTAGCCAGGCCCTGACTAGGATTCAATCGCATTTAATTTTACTTCTTGTCGGTGGTTTTTTCACTTAAAGGATAAATCTTTAACATTCCCATTCTCCAAAATCCATTAACTTCATTCCCTCATCAAAACAACAAACCATGAAGGCATTAAAAATTATTGGAATCATCTTAGTCGTGTTAATCGGGGGGGTATTAGTTACGGCACTGTTTGTAGATAAAGACTTTTCGCATGAAGAAAGCCTTACAATTAATGCCCCCATTATGGAAGTGTGGAACGAAACCAACACTTTAAAAAAGATGGATGCTTGGAGTCCTTGGACCAAAATGGATCCTAATATCGACCAAAGCTTTACCGGTGAACCAGGGGCAGTAGGCTCTAAAAATTGCTGGGATAGCTCTAATGAAGATGTTGGGGCTGGCTGTCAAACTATCACCAAAGTTTCTGCTCCAAACTTGTTAGAAACCCGACTCGATTTTACCCGCCCACAAGAATCTACCGGCGATGCCTACGTTAAGCTCGAGGAACAAGGTAATAGCACCACCGTTACTTGGGGAATTAAAAGTGAATTCCCTTACCCCATGAATATCCTCAATCTGAAGATGAGCGCCGAAGAAGCATTGGGGCCATCCTTTAAAGAAGGCTTGGAAAGCTTGAAGAGTATTGTGGAGAAGTCCTAACTAGATTAGCTAAACTTAGTAAAAGTGGACTCTTCTTTGAGTCTAATAAAACTTTTGGAGGGCAAGGGTAGTGTGCGATAAGCACTAGCCTTCGCCCTCTTCCTCCCTCCACCATGCCTCTACTTTTTCTTGAGTGGTGGGCATCACATATTTTAAACTGGGAACCGTATAAAAATAGCCCCACCATATACCTTCCTTGCGGAAATAAATCCAGCCCGAATGTTTATCTCGGTCCTTGGGATAATAGTCTTCACTCTCACAGGGAATCACCAAGGAATCGCCTTTCACGCTGTAAATCCCCCATTTGTCATCTTGGGAAACCAAATAGTAGTTCTCCGTTTTAGGATGGGCAATGAGAATAGTATCAAATATCGCCGGCTTGAAATCCCTCGCTTCCATCATTTGTCCGGGCTTGAAAGTCCACAAACCTTCCTTTCCATTTTGACCATAGGCTCGGGTTCACCCCACTAGATCTCGAGCATAGTCCATCTGGAGGTTTAATCGATAAATAAATCCTCCGTTGTATAGTTGAGCGATAACCTTTCGGTCCCCCGCTTTAAGCTTTACCACGCTTTTACTAAGCCTTTCAAAGTCCTCCCAAACATATTGCCGGTGTAGATCCTGTCCAGTGGGAGCGAAAATGTGTAGCTTTTCATTCTTCCAACCGTAAATTAGAAAGGACGCCTTTGAATAGTTATTATCCTCTGCTAAGATTCCGAGCGTATCATAAGCAAAGGCTATCAAGGTGTTTTCCCCATTATAATCGATCATGCCCCATTTTCCATTCCTTTTAAGGAAAAACGTTTCTTTTACGAGCAGGGCTTCCTCATAAATAGGCGAAATAATTAATTGTCCCACAGTATTCATATAGCCATATTTCCCTTGGTCTTTTACACGGTAATAGCGGCTATCTATCGCTTTTAGTTCCTGAAGATTACTGGGGTAATCCCAATTTGTCCCGGCTCCATTGTAAAGACCGAATCCTTTTTCGGTTTCTATTATTAAGCAGTAGCGACAAAGACCATCACTTACACTTTTCAGGCCCCAGCCAACCACGCTTTCGCCTCTGGTATTGATGAGGCTAGCTCCTTGCGGTGTTTCTAACTGGTATAAACCGCGCCGGTATTCAATGCGATTGTGTTTTGATTCTTCAATTCGCTTGCCGGCACTGTCGATGATCCCCCATTTTAACTCATGGCCACCTTTGGGAATTTCCTGCACCTTCCAGGCAATGAGCTGCCGATCAAGGTTGAAAATTGGTTCTACCGCATTATAATCCGGCGGAATAATGAGCTCGCCCCTGCCGCTAATGGCGCCCTGCTTGCCCTTTGCATAAATCTTAATCTGCCTTTGCCGCTGAACAATCGCGGAGTCTATATCCATCTCTAGGGTCCAAGCTTCCTCGCCATCAGGGTTAAATCCCGAAATATCTTCTTTGGTGGCGGCGATTAAACGAAAGTTGGTTCTGGTACGCACAAAATGCACATAGCTGTAGTCCTTTCGATTTATCCGAGCCCCATTGCCATGAAAAATATGCCAGTCATCTCCAGCTTTACCATAAACAAAAGGTAATGAGGGATCTACCCGGAGAATATCGTAGCGCGCTCGAATGACGGTTTTATCATCTTTGGTTCGTTTTAATCCAAATTTATGAGTTCGTGGACTCTGGTACAGATAATAATCAGCTTGTCTTTCCCAGCCATAAGCGGGCTGAATCATGGCTAATTCCCGCAAGCTGAAACCCGATGTTTTTTGCCAAGCCACTAATGCAGAATCCTGCATATCGAGTAAATAATGAAAACGAAACTCTCGATTAATACGCTCAGCTTCAGCTCTGCCGGCCGATGCGGCAATAAGATGACCCACCGCACATAGGGTTCCAGCATCATCTATAAAACAGGGCCTACGAGAATCGGGGTGATTAAAATAGCGCGGAAAATTTCCTTGGTCGATATATTCCTCTAGCGCATTTAAAAGAAACAGGCGCATCCTATCCTTGGCTTCGGTCGTGGCCAGAAGCTTTTGGTGGACAAATTGCAGATGCGTTTTCAAGCGAAGTTGTTCGGAATCTTCGCTGCTGGGCCATCTACCTTGAGTGCTAAACCATGAGCTATCACCTAAAATCGCATTCACCGGTTGGGCCGCGATATTTAAACTGAGCAGGATAAAGAGAATGGTGCGCATATGCCTTTTTTATAAGGACGAATAAGGTAGTGATTAGTGGCTTTGTTTTATGGAAAAGGCTAAAGGCTAAAGGCTAGATGTGAGACGCGAGATATGAGAAGTGAGATTTTGTGCGTGTTTGATATTGACATCCTTGCCCTATAGGGGATTTCCTCAACGGTATAAAAGAACGCAGCGCTCACGGCGATTACGCCGCGATACAGACCTAATACCACAAATCTTCGCTATAGACCAAGAACAGTGCAACAGTAGTATCAAGTCTAATAGCGAACATCGCGAGCGTCTAGCGTCTAACATCTAAAAGTGAGTGAAACGAACGGTCTTCTACTAAAAGTGAGCGCAGCGAACGTACTAAATACTAAAAGCGAGCATTGCAAGCGTACTAGCTACTGATTGCGAACGCAGTGAGCAATCCTAATCCTAATACCCATTCCACTCCAAAAGAATTACC
>CATMQD010000295.1 GCA_950073045.1 uncultured Flavobacteriales bacterium
GGGAGAATTTATTGTGGGGAGGTGCTTTGAGTAATTCCTATTTAAATAAGCACATCCAGGCTTTAGAAAAGTTTCACGAGTTTTTGGATCACAAGGGCATGCGGTTTATACCTCCAGTGAATATAAGGCTGCTTAAACTTTACCAACCAGAGATTACAGTGCTTAGTCAAGGTGAGATCCGACAGCTGTATAAGGCCACTTTCCGAGAAGCTTTAAGTGATAAGCAGGAAGCGTTGAATGTTCGGGACCGAGTGATATTGACACTTTATTATGGCTGTGGCTTGCGTCGCAATGAGGGTATTCACTTGGATGTGAGTGACATTAATTTTGATCGGCGCACCCTACATGTAAGGCGGGGTAAGAATTATAAAGAGCGTTTGGTGCCTTTCGGTAAAGAGGCCTCCCAGTATTTACAGCAGTGGATTTACGATTACCGGCCTTTACTTTTAAAGAATCGAACCGAAGGTCGTTTGCTGGTAGGTAGGCGTGGCCCCTTAACCGTCGGTGCGCTTTATCCTCGTTTACGAATGATGGTTTACGAGAGCGAAAACCTAGAGCTCCGGCAAAAGGATATTGGTTTGCATAGCCTAAGGCATTCTATTGCGACCCACCTATTGCAGAATGGGATGGACTTGCAAAAGATACAGCGATTTTTGGGCCACAGTAGCTTAAAGAGTACTCAGATTTACACCCACTTAGTTGAAACCCCTTCTAAGTCTTAGGGTTATGAGTAGCTTTAAAAAACACTTAGAGTCTCAAGGCAAAAGCAAGAAGACAGTTGAGCATTATACCAGCTATGTGTTGGACTTCATCAGTTTTTTGGATCGTGATAACACTCCACCTGAATCCGCTACCGGAAAAGAGGTGATGGCTTATTTACAGTATCTACAACGCAAGGGTCAGCAGAATAAGACCCGTAGAATACGCTTGGGCGTTTTGAAGCTTTTCTTTGACTGGCAGATAAAACGGCAATTACGAGATGATAACCCGACGAGTCATTTAAAGATCCGAGGGGTTCACAAGCAGAAGTTATACCCCCTTCTTGATGGGGAGCAGTTGGAGCGTTTGCACCACGAATATCAAATACCCGAGGCCGATGACCCTAGGGCTCGTCGTAATTGGTTTAGGGCCTATCGACTTAATCGAGTACGTAACAAAGTGGTGTTAAGTCTGATGATTCACCAGGGCCTGAGCACCCCTGAGGTCAACCGGTTAACCACTTCGGACTTAAGGTTGAAAGAAGGCTTGATATACATTGCGGGCAGTCGTAAGACCAATGAGCGGCAGTTAGAGCTCAAGTCCAAACAGATTATCGAATTAATGGAATACGCTTATGAGTTCAGGAAGCAGTATTTGAAGTACCAGTCTGGAAAGACCGACAATCTGTTTTTGCCAGTTCCGGCGGTTGGTAAGGCTAAAGTGACGGCTAAGGATTTGACTCGATTGGATTGGATATGGAAAGGCTTGAGTCAGGATTTAAGGAAGCAACATCCTGAGTTTATCAATTTTAAGCAGGTACGCACTAGCGTGATTACCCATTGGCTCAAGCAGTATAATTTGCGCCAGGTGCAATATATGGCGGGGCATAAGCATGTAAATTCTACGGAGAGCTATCTAGTGAACCAGTTGGATGATTTAAAAGAGGACATTGATAATTTTCACCCTTTGGCTTAGGTTATAAAATCATGCAAGAAAAATGGGCCAGAGTTTTATTTCACGTTTTTTAGGCTCAATTTTTTACTTGGGCGAATTTTTAGGCGATTTTGATTTTTGGAGGGGGTAAAAAAAACTTCAGGGAAATCAGGTCGCTTTTTTTAAGGTGTAAAAAAATGTGCTTTTTGTACACATCATTAGGACAAATACGAAAAAAAACGCACGAGAAATTTTTGAGTGCTTAGGGAAATGCTGTTGAAAAAGCTTCGTTTGGAAAGGTGATTCATGTTTAAGGTATTCTTTTTTAAGGCTTTAGGCTTCTTGGGTCATGGTTGTTATTTTTAACGATTTCAAATAAGTCGTTCAGTGGACAGCGTCAAATAAAAATTATATTTGAGAACTCACTAGAAGATCAAAAGCAAGAAACCCCCGTTATCGAAATAACGAGGGCCTCTGTCCTTACCGAAAAGCTTACTTCTTATTGGAATCTACCCAAAAGCGGAATACACCTCCGCTTGGGTGGTAGATTCTTTTCCCGTTACGGGTGATGTAACGAGTGAAGATCAGCTTTCCTTTTTTACCTGAATTCTTCATGGTTAAAAAAGATTATTAAGTGATACGAGTGTGAACCCACCCGATTTAGGCTATCTACTCTCAACAGAGCAAATATTTTAATCAGACGGCACTTTGATAGCCTAATACCACTTTCTTCTTCATCATGGAAAGAACCAGTCTCCTTTGGTCGTATTTAGCTTGCATGAATAGGGGGTGAATCTATTTAGGGCAGACTATAGCCTAGGATTTTTCAAAGATTACATAAAAAAACCGGGTTTTCATCTCCTACTTTTTCACAAGAGGCAGCATTTTTTAACAGTGGTGTTTATAACTTTTTGGGCTGTATCCCTTTGTGGGAAAGGGGTTTGGTGATTTAACGAGTTGTTTGCCCTGCGATTTGGTGTTAATTTAGGTTGATTATATGCGATTCTTTTTAGAAGATTCTTATAAAGTCCGGCTTATTGATCTGATGGTAATCTTCAAAATAGCGACAACTGATTGGACTTACTTTGTTTCTTTCGCCAGTCTCTTTGCTTAGCCCCTTGATCTAGTAAATTTTGAATTAATTGTAAATAGCCCCCTTCTTCTCGAACGATTGGTGCTTCAATGAATAGAGATCTGTAGCCGGTCTTGGTTATCGGTAGGGGTTGGGTACAGTAGACTTGGATATGTGTTAAAGCATGACCGTAAATGTGCTCGAAGCTTTCTGAGTAGTTACCATTGAAAGTGATACGCAAGGGAATTCCCTTCCATAGAAGCGTCTTCTCTTCCGTCATTTGCCCCCTCCTCTCATTAGAATAGCCCTAGTTGTATTCCATCCCCGCTATTGTATTCAGGGGGCTTAGAGTTATTTTCCTTTTTAATTGGTGGATGACTCCAGATTCGTGACTGCTCTTTTTCGATGGGGACGATACCTAGGCCTTTAGTGTTAATATGCCAGCCTCCATACCATTCCATACTCAGGGTATTCATCCAAGCTACCTCGCCGCGTAGTCCATTAAGAAAGAAGTTTAAGGTGCTCATTTTGGCACAGGTATTATTGTTATCAGCGCCATAGAAATAGTTGTCAGGATGTTTTTGCGCAAAACCTAGCAGTATTCTTCCAGAGCCACAGGCAGGGTCAATGATCTTCTGTTTGGAGATTATTTCTTCAGGATCAGTTACTAGTTCTCCCATGAGTTTGGTTAAGGCATTGGGGGTGAAAAACTGCCCATTTTGCCCTTTTGTGATTTCCATGGTGTAGTATTCGCCTAATGTGTCGCTGTATGGTTCCTGATAAACCGTATTCATCAAAGTTCCCATGATTTTAGCAAAGGTGTTGAGCTCTTTGCGGTTGTAGGGTTTGATAGTATTTAGATAAAGCTTTTCATTGGCGTCATCTTTTTGTTGTAATCGACTTTGAATGTTCGTGCGATGAAATTCGCATATACCAATGGTTAGAAAGTCATTGAATATTTGGCCTGCGTCGTGGCGCCTAGCTAGGCCTCTTAAGAGTCCGGCTACAGAGTTAAACTGCTTTTGCATTCATTCCTCTTTTTAAGTAGATGTAGGCTCTTAGCGTAGCTTAAGTGTTGTTGTCAAGTGCTAGTTAATTTCACTTGGGGTATGGCTTTTAAACTTGTAGTAATAGGGTTAACCCATT
>CATMQD010000296.1 GCA_950073045.1 uncultured Flavobacteriales bacterium
AGCTGGGAAAATATTTCGGATGGGTATTTCGGAGGAAGTATTGGAGCAATTGCCGTAGCAGCCAGTGATCCAAATGTTATTTACGTTGGCCAAGGCGAAGAAACTGTGCGCGGTAATGTAAGCTCAGGTTTTGGACTTTGGAAAAGTGTTGATGCAGGAAAAACTTGGCAGCACATCGGACTTACAGCTACCCGACATATCGGACGCATTCGGGTACACCCCCAAAACCCAAACATTGTATATGTAGCAGCCATGGGTAATCTTTATAAAGATACCCAAGAACGTGGTGTTTATAAAAGTATAGATGGCGGTAAAAGCTGGAATAAGGTACTTTTTGCGGATGCCGGAAGTGGAGCAGTTGACCTTTTAATAGACCCTCAAAATTACCGTACGCTGTATGCATCCACTTGGACCATCCGCCGTAGCCCCTACTCCCTTTCAAGTGGTGGCGAAGGCTCTAAACTTTGGAAAAGCACCGATGAAGGTGAAAGCTGGCAGGAAATCTCAAATAATGAGGGTTTCCCTTCTGGATTAAAAGGAATTATCGGAGTGGCGGTATCGCCGGTTAATAATAATCGAGTGTGGGCCCTAGTTGAAAATGAACCTGATGGAGGATTATATCGGAGCAACAACGGCGGCAAATCCTGGCAAAAAATCAATAATCAGCGTTCCATACGCCAAAGAGCTTGGTATTATACTCGTATTTATGCTCACCCTACCGATATCGATCAGCTTTATGTAATGAATGTTCGTTATCATCATTCGAAGGATGGAGGCAAAACCTTCAGTAAATACAATGCCCCCCATGGTGATCATCATGATCTTTGGATCGACCCTAGTGAGCCGACTCGCATGATAATTGGCGACGATGGTGGCGCCCAAGTAAGTTTCGATGCTGGTAAAAACTGGACCACTTATCACAATCAACCAACGGCCCAATTTTACCGTGTTAAGGTAGATAAGCATTTCCCCTTTCGCATATACGGTGCACAACAGGATAATAGCTCCATTCGAATAAATCATCGCAGCGACGGATACTTTATCAGCGAAAGCGATTGGGAAGTAACTGCAGGCGGAGAAGCAGGACACCATGCTATTTACCCTAAAGATGAAGACATTGTTTTTGGTGGTGAATACGGTGGTTTTATGGCCCGTTTCAATCATCGGAGTCATCAGCGCCAAGCGACTAATGTATGGCCAAACAACCCCTTAGGACATGGCGTGGAAAACATGAAATATCGCTTTCAGTGGAATTACCCGATTTTCTTTTCGCAACATAATCCTGATGAGCTATATGCCTTTAGTAACCATGTCCACCGCAGCACCGACCTGGGAAAAAGCTGGGAAACAATCTCAGGAGATTTAACTACCAACGACAAGAGTAAGCAGGGTCCTTCTGGCGGCCCAATTACCAAAGACAATACCGCAGTTGAATATTACTGCACCATTTTCGCTGCCGCTGAATCGAGATTAGAAGCTGGCGTTCTGTGGACTGGTAGCGACGATGGGAAGAGCATTAAAGGGGTCGGCTTCAATGCTGTTTATCTGACTAAACTTGGCAAGACATCAGTCCGAAAGCCTTAGCCGAGTTTAGTCAGATAAACAGCATTGAAGCCGACCCCTTTAATGCTGGCGGGCTTTATGTTGCGGCTACTCGTTACAAATGGGGCGATTTTACCCCTTATCTTTTCTACACTAAAAACTACGGTAAAAGCTGGCAGCGCATAGACAAGGGCATAGATCGTATGCACTTTACTAGAGTAATTCGAAGCGACCCTCAGCATGAAGGTTTACTCTTTGCAGGAACCGAATACGGCCTATACCTTTCGGTAGATGGTGGTGCAAATTGGCAGCCATTCCAAAATAATTTACCAGAAGTTCCTATTACCGATTTAGCCTTAAAAGGACATCATTTAATTGCCGCCACTCAAGGTAGAGGCTTTTGGATTTTAGATGACATAGGTCCACTTTATGAAATGAAGCCTGGCTTTAATAAGAAACAACATCTCTACAAACCCAAGCCAACTTACTTAATGCAAGCGGGATACGGAGGAAAATCAAAAACAGCGGGAGAGAATCATCCCAATGGAGTAATTCTGAACTACTACCTCGAATCTGTAGATAGCGCTACCGAATACCAAATCCGATTTGTGGATGAACAAGGGGAAGTAGTGCGAAGTTTCAGCTCAACAGCGGAGTCTAAGAGTAAAAGATGGCAACCTAAAGCTGGAGCCAATCGCTTTGTTTGGGATTTGCGAAAGCGTGGCTTCGACCCAATCGATGGAATGATTTTATGGTATGTGCTGCGCCAAGGTCCTTATATTTTACCGGGCAATTATCAAGTGCAATTAATTGCTGGCGAAGACACTTTAAAACAAAACTTCCCTGTAATTATGGATCCAAGAGTGGAAGCTAGTGAAGCTGATTTGCAGGCCCAACATGATTATATGGCCGACATAATCAGCGGGATGGACAGCATGAATACCTGCATTCGTGAAATTCGTAATTTACGTGAAGATCTTAATCGCGCTCAGTCTCGTATTAGCGATTCCAGCTTAATCGCTAGGATTGAAGCTCTAAAGGATGAGAGTCTGAAAATAGAAGAAGCGCTCTACCAAACTAAAAATCGCAGTCCGCAAGATCCATTAAACTTCCCCATTCGCCTTAATAACAAATACGGACATTTAGGAGCCTTAGCCAGTATTGGTTTTAATGCCCCAACTAGCAGTATGTTAGCGGTTAAGGAAGAACTTCAGGGGCGAATAAATATCGAAATTGAAAAGTGGCAAAAACTTAAAATAGAAGCCGAAAAACTCAATACCATTTTAAGAGCCACCGAATTTGAAATATTAAAGTGGTAAAATGATAAAAGCCCATAATTCAAACGATCAATAATTAAGACCTTTGCTCAAATTTTAAATCCATGTCTGAATCCAGTCTTTTTGCGGAATTCTCTGGTCAATCCGAGGCAGAATGGAAAGCCAAGATCATCAAAGATCTGCGCGGAAAAGCCTTCGAAGAAATCATCCGAACCAATCCCGATGGTATAGATATTCAACCCATCTATAGCAGCGAGAGCACAACTATAAGTAAACAGCCTCTTAAAGAGCATCCTAAATGGGATAACGTAATTGAAATCTTGGTACTCGATACCAAGGAAGCTAATGCAGAGGCTCTCAAATATTTAAACCGTGGAGCAAGCTCTCTCCTATTTTATCTTCCTGGTAAAGTAGATCTTGAATTGCTTTTAAAGGATATCCAATTAGAGTATATCTGCACGAATTTGGTAATTGAAGGAGAAGTAGAATTTTACCGTGAGAGCTTTAAAAAGCTGATTAAGAGTCGTGGATTAGAAGAAGCGGAACTAGAAGGTAGCATCAACTTCGATCCTATTGAAAACCTCGCCCGAACCGGAAACTGGTTTAAAAGCGAAACGGAAGATTTCGAAAACCTTGCTCATCTAGCGAAAGCCAACTTCCAAGGATTTAGAAGTAATGCGATTAATACCAATCTATTTGCCAATGCTGGTGCTAGTTTAGGTCAGCAGTTGGGAATTGCTTTAGCAATGGCGTACGAAAATGTACATCGTTTAGCTTTAAAAGATAGTCGTTCTTTTTGGGTAAACTTTGCCATTGGATCCGACTATTTTGGAGAAATCGCAAAGCTGCGGGCCTTCCGCCGACTATGGTCGCAATGGCAGGAAGAATTAGGATTTGAACAAAGAGAAGTGCGCATTTATGCTGAGACTTCGCTGCGAAATAAGAGCATCCTAGATAAGTATAATAACCTCATCCGGACTACTGCCGAGTCGATGGCCGCAGTGATTGGAGGCGCCACCGAAGTTTGCG
>CATMQD010000297.1 GCA_950073045.1 uncultured Flavobacteriales bacterium
CAGGAGATTATTACCAGTACAGCTAGAAATTCGAAGAAATGAATGGCCGCATCGTAAACCGGTCCTAAAAGCGGCATAAACAAACGGTGGGTTCCTAAAATGCCATCAATTAAAATTTCGGCCACTTCTATATTAATAAGAATAAAGCCCGCGTAGATTAAAACGTGGAAAAAGCCAGCTACCGCACGACGTTTCACCATTTTACTCTGACCCATTGCTACTTTGGCGGTTAGAGCCCAGCGTTCGTTTTTACGATCATTGCGCACTATGGGTCGCCCCAAATTGATATTACGCCAGATTTTGCCAAAGTTTTTACTAAAAAAGTAGATGGCAATTCCTAAGGCGATTAGAAATAAAATATTCTGAATCCCAAAATGTAGTTCCATAGTTCTCTTATTTAGGGTCTTCCATGTTCAGCGTGTCGCGTTTTGCCTTCGCCTCAGCTTCCATTTGGAGGATCTCTTCTTCGTCGTATTCCTTACTACCACCAAACATGGAGAAATGTACGTAGCGTTTTGGATTGTACTTAAGGTCTAACAATACCAGGTTTAATTGTTCGGTAGCTGCCACTAAATTATCATAAAGCTCGCGGTCATTTACCAAGGCACCAGCGCTTCCCGCACCAGCATCTATTTTAGACATTACCGCATTTGCTTTACGTAAGGTACTATCGAGATTACTAACTGTTTGCCTGAAATTAATATCAGCCAAGCTATCACTAAGGCTAGCGAGATTTTTAAAGATATCATTTAAATTCTCGCGGTTACCCTCAACGGTAGAGGTGATTTTTTCTAAATCATCTACCGAATTTACGATGTCTTGTTCGCTGCGCTGTACGGCATTGCTTAGTCGATTTACTACTTCTTGTAACTTACCAAAGGTGCTCCGGAAATTATTACGGGTTTCCTCATTTAAGAAAGCAGAAGCCAAAACCATTACCGTATCTATTGAGCCAATAAGTTTCTCAGCCTTTTCCTTAATCGGACGAACTTGTTCATTTACCTCTTCGGCAAGACTTAATTGCACTTTAGAAGCAAGGGTATCGCCAGAGGAAATATGATTTGGGCTATCGCCAAGTACCAATTCTACTGAACGGTTACCTAATAAATCCGAAGAAATTCGAGCGATGCTATTCGCAGGAATTTCAAAATCGGTAGTGATATTCATGGCCACCATTAAGGCACCAGAGCCATTTGGATGGAAGTAGATATTATCTACGACCCCTACTTTTAAACCATTAATGTTAACTGGTCGGGATGGAGAGAGTCCATCTACTTGTTTGTATTCGGCATATACAATGTTCTTATTCAGGAAGATATCCTGACCTTTCAAGAAATTGATACCATAGTACATCGAGGCTATGGCCACCAGGGTAATTATACCCACTTTTAACTCACGCGAATTCTTCAAGAATTAAGCTTTTAGGCCCACAAAGATTAAAAATTTACTGCAGCTTTTTGCGTGCTTCAACCGCACTGATTTTCTGCCCGTTTTCTAGCCCAATTACAAAAGCACCTTTAAAACCTAAGTTTTGCATTTGTCGGGCTAGATCTTTGGCTTCTCTTAGGCTTTTAGTTTTTCCCACATAGTATTTATATAGGCTCCCTTCTTTAAGCTCTCCAATATCAGTTTGACCTTTAAATACGGGGTCTCCCGACTGCTTCTTAGAACTGAGGGTTAGAATTTGTACTGCAAAGAATACGCTTTCCTCCTCATCAACTTTGGTTTCGCTGCTGCTTGAATTGTTTGCTGCTGGCTCGTCAATAATTACTTTTTGACCAAGATCTTCCTTTACTAAAGGCTCTTGCTTTGGAGGCACAGCGCCACTATCATTGTTACGATGCTGTTTAGAAATGGCATCAGCGATAAGCAAATCTTTATTCTTTTTATAATCACGTATTGCTCGGAAAATAGCCGAAGCCATATAAGACTGACCTCGTTCGGAGTTTAAAAAGTCTTCTTCGGTGGGATTTGTTAAAAAGCCTAATTCGATTAGTACCGCTGGCATGGCTGTTCTGCTTGTTACATAAAGCGGTTGTTGCTTTACACCGCGGTCTTTGCGCTGAACTCGCTCCCTAAATTGGCTTTGTACCATGCCCGCGAATTCAATGCTTTCATTTAAATAGGCTTGTTGCATCAAGTTTAAACCGATTAAGCTCATGGGGTTATCAGGGTCGAAACCTTCATAGCGTTGCTCGTAGTTGTCCTCCAGTAATATGGCGGCGTTCTCTTTAAGTGCAATGCGGTTTTCATCATCATGGTTTCGTCCTAAAACAATTGAGGTGCAACCATGAACAGAACTTTGAATGTAGGAGTCGCAATGAATACTTATAAATAAATCTCCTTGCGCTTCATTGGCGATTTCGGCTCTTCGCTCTAAGGTTACCGATTTATTACTGGTACGCGTATAAACCACTTTCACCTCTGGTAGATATTCGCGGATATACTCCCCAAGCTTTAAAGTTACCGCTAAAGTGATGTCGCGTTCTACCGTGCTATATCTTTTGGTGCCCAGGTTACCAGGATCTCTGCCACCATGGCCCGCATCGAGGATTACCGTGCGTATACCCGTATATTCTTCCTCCGTTTGTGCTTGGAGTAAATTTTGGGAGAAAGAGAATATTGCTATTAATACCAGCGTTCTAAGCGTCAATGGTCTGAATTTTGATTAGTTTTGGCGGCGATTTGCCAATACAACAACAAGCAAATTTACCTTCATATTGCGTCCTTCGGCTCTTGAGAAAATCATTTTATTAACGCTCATTGTTTGCATGTCATCGAGCATTTACGCTCAAAGTGAAGACAGCACTGGCGTGAAGCCTTCTGATAACAAGGCTTTTGAAATCCCAGAGAGACCTTCTCCGGACAGTTCAAAACCTAGAAATCAAGGAGCATCAAAATCAATGTTGGATTACGATATTGTTTATGATGCCCTCGATAGTATCCCAAGTTCTCCCGATAATAGTACCATTGAACTTTATAACCAAGGGGTTATCACTTATGGTACTATGAAAATTGAAGCGGGTTATATCCGCATCGAGTTTGAGAATTCAGAAATTTATGCTAGCGGTCTTCGAGATTCCACGGGAGCCATGCAGCAAAAACCAATTTTTACAGAAGCCGGTAAAACTTATCGAGCCGATGAGATGCGCTATAATTTCGAAACCGGAAAGGCCCGCATTAATAAAGTTATTACTCAGGAAGGAGAGGGCTTCCTACATGGCGAGCGCGTTAAAAAGACCGGTGGAGCTTCTTTTTTCGTTAAAAATGCTTCTTTCACTACTTGTAGTCACGAACACCCCCATTTTAGAATTCGCACCCCAAAAGCCAAGGTTATCCCTGGTGAAAAGGTAGTAACCCAATTTGCCTTTTTAGAGTTATTTGATATTCCTACCCCCTTAATGTTGCCTTTTGGCTTTTTCCCAACCACAGATAAGCGTAAATCGGGAATAATAATTCCAACTTATGGTTCTTCTCAATACCGAGGCTATTTCCTGCAAAATGGTGGTTTTTACTGGGCGGCAAGCGATTATTTTGACCTCACCCTCACCGGGGATATTTATACCAAAGGAGGCTATGGCTTGCAAGCAGCTAGCGGTTACCGCAAGCGATACAAGTTTAATGGAAACTTCAATGTGTCCTACAACTTACTCAAATTCGGTAGAGAAGAGTTTAGACCTTTTGTTGCTGGGGCAGTAGATAACCGTTCCGATTTCTCGGTACGTTGGAGCCATAAACAAGATGCCAAAGCCAATCCTTTCTATAATT
>CATMQD010000298.1 GCA_950073045.1 uncultured Flavobacteriales bacterium
CGTACTGAGCAACCTGCGTATACGTGATGCCTTTCATACCGCCGAAAACAGCGTAAAGGAAGACGATAAACGCGGCGATCCAGATACCCCAGGTGTTGCTCACTTCTAGGAAGCGGGAGAACGCAACGCCTGCACCGGTCATCTGGCCGATAACGTAGGTCACCGAGGCTACGATCAAACACACAATCGCCACTAAACGCGCGGTGTTACTGTAGAAGCGGTCGCCGATGAAATCTGGAACGGTGAACTTGCCGAACTTACGCAGGTAAGGGGCCAGCAACATCGCCAGAATGACGTAGCCACCGGTCCAGCCCATGAGGTAGACCGCGCCATCGTATCCCATGAACGAGATGAGCCCCGCCATTGAAATGAACGACGCAGCACTCATCCAGTCGGCTGCGGTAGC
The DNA here is from genome assembly GCA_950073045.1 of uncultured Flavobacteriales bacterium. GTDB lineage: Bacteria > Bacteroidota > Bacteroidia > Flavobacteriales > Schleiferiaceae > Croceimicrobium. Next base: position 407 of record CATMQD010000298.1, read on the forward strand.
CATTCCGTTGGCTAGTGGAGAAACCCCGCCTCCGGCTACATAAAATTCTTTGGTAGAGCCGGCCCGAGCCCAAATAGCAATTCCAAAGTATAAGGCAAAGGTGATACCTACTAAAATCCAGGTCCAAAGTTGAACGCTCATAATGTGAAAGTTTAATTTACAGCAAGAATCTGCTTAAATAGATTAAAGGCTTTTATTGGCACCGCCAAAGGGTTTAATACTCCGAGGCTTGCCCTGAGGTAGTTTACTCATTATAGCCGTATTTTTTATCAAGCCGGTTCATAAGCAAGACATAAACGAAGATGAGCAACACAAAAACATAGATGCTTCCTTGTTGCGCAAACCAAAATCCTAATTTAAAACCTCCTAAACTATATCGATTGAGTAAGTCTTTAAAAAGAATGCCACACCCAAAGGAAACCACAAACCAAATGCTGAGTAAAATAGCTAGATATTTCTTGTTTTCGCGCCAGTAGGCTTTAGATTTTTCGGGTTTAGACATGAAAATTACGTTTAAAATGCTCCCTAAGATAGTTGATAAAGTTAAAGGGAGTTCCCTGTACTTACCTGTTTGTGTGAAATTTGCATAAAAAAACCCGGTGCCAACGCACCGGGTTTTATCTTCTTTTTCTTATTTAGTCTATAAAACTGAAAAAATAAATTTAATGGTTGGAGTAATTTTTAATGTAAAGTTAGCTCCACTGTCAGTATCGATTGATCCGTCTAAAGTTATGTTTACTTTACCGTCGGCTTTCAGATCTTGAGCTAAAGCATTGAAAAAATCTGATTCAGCCGATGTTACTGTTCCCGATTCTCCTTCAGAAATAGTGAAATTAGAAATTGTTACAGATTCTCCACTTGCAGAAATTGTACCGTTAAGCACTGACCCAGAGCCAGATGTTACGTTTGTTACTTCATAGGTGAATCCAGTTATGTCTACAGATTTTATATTGTCCTTATATTCTTGAAAATCAGGATCTCCTGAGGCATCTATGTTAAATGTTCCTTCTACATCTGAGGCCCCTTCAGCAATTACAATTGGTACAGTTGCAGAAAAGTCATCTTCAAGTGTTACGTCCGGTGCTAAGTCTTTCACGGCATCACAGGAGTTGAATACAAATGCAAAAAGGCTAAGGGCAAAAAAGGTGGTGATTTTTTTCATGTTCAAAATTGTTAATAGTTTTAACAAAAATAATGATAAAACCTTACAAACCAATTTTTTATGGTAAAATGGGGGAAATCACCCTTATTTATGTTTTAAAAGTAAAGTTCTTGCGTTAGACGATAGGTGTTTGCATGTGCTTCGATAATGACTTTGATGTCGGGAGAATAGCCGCCACCCATACTTACTTGAACGGGAATTCCGCTTTCGCGAAAGCAAGACAACGCAAACCGATCCCGTTCTTTGCAACCTTCAACCGTGCATGAAAGTCGACCTAGTTTATCGGTTTCTAAAATATCTACGCCGCTGAGGTAAAAGATAAAATCGGGCTTTACCTGATCGATTAGACGTGGAAGCGTTTCTTTCAGCTTTGCTAAATAAACTGCATCACCACTTTTATCGGGAACGGCGATATCAAGATCTGAAGTTTCTTTTTTAAAGGGATAATTTCCAGCGCCGTGCATAGAAAACGTAAATACCGAAGCATCGCCTTCAAAAATCTCTGCAGTCCCGTTACCTTGATGCACGTCGAGGTCCACTATAAGAATTTGCTTTGCCAGACCTTTTGATTGAAGGTATCTGCCAGCAATCGCTTGATCATTAAGTAGGCAAAAAGCTTCGCCATGCCCCGAATAGGCATGATGTGTGCCGCCGGCAATATTGAAGGCGATCCCATATTTTAAAGCAAATTCACAACCCGTCATTGTACCTTGATCGATAATTTGCTCGCGGTCTACCAACTCCTGAGAGAGTGGAAATCCCGTTTTTCGAATCGCCCTGCGGTCCAGATTAAGCGCTTTAAGATTGGTGACATATTCTTGAGTGTGAACAGCCGTCAGGTATTTTTCCTCAGGAAAGCCGGGTTCAAAAAAGTTAGCTTCAGTACAGGTGCCTTCGTAAAGCAATTGCTTTGGGAGTAGATCATATTTTTCCATCGGGAAGCGATGTCCCTCAGGAAGTGGATGTTTGTAAATAGGATGGTAGGCGATTTTAAGCATTCAGTTTATGCAATTTAAGTTGAATGCGCTTACGTTTAATGTCTACCTCAAGCACTTTAACCACGACCTGTTCTTGTAAACTTACGTGCGCATTTACATCACTCACATACCCGTCAGCCAAGTTAGAAATGTGAATCAGTCCACTTTCTTTGATGCCTATATCTACAAAAGCGCCAAAGTTAGTGATGTTATTCACGATCCCTGGAAGTAATTGACCGGGTTCAAGATCTTCGATCTTATGTATATTTTGATTAAAGGTAAAGGCCTTTGCCGGTTCTCGTGGATCCAAACCAGGTTTTTCGAGTTCGTCAAGAATATCTTTTAGGGTAAGTTCGCCCACCTCATCAGAAACATAATCCTCGAGACTTAATTCTTTGATCACGGTTTTATTGCCTACCAATTCTGCTACGGAAAGCTTCAGATTTTTAGCCATTTTTTCAACCAAAGCATAACGCTCAGGATGCACGGCAGAATCATCTAATGGATTTTCAGAATTTTTAATACGTAGAAATCCTGCAGCTTGTTCGTAAGCTTTCGCACCCAAACGCGGAACGTTCAAGATTTCTTTCCGCGAAGCGAAAGCACCGTTTTCTTCTCTGTAGGTTACAATGTTTTCAGCCAGTTTTGGTCCAATTCCAGAAACATAACTTAGTAACGGAATGCTGGCGGTGTTGATGTTTACACCTACCGTGTTTACACAGCTTTCAACAACGCGATCGAGTTCGTTTTTCAATTTGGTTTGATCCACATCATGTTGGTACTGTCCCACACCGATGGATTTTGCATCGATTTTTACCAACTCCGCCAGCGGATCTGCAAGGCGGCGACCAATAGAAACTGCACCGCGCACCGTCACATCATAATTTGGGAACTCGTCTCGCGCGATCTTTGAAGCCGAATAAATACTTGCACCGGCCTCGCTCACCACAAACACTTCAAGATCCCGATTGAATTGCATGCGCTTGATAAACTGCTCGGTCTCTCTACTGGCGGTGCCATTCCCTATGGCGATGGCCTCGATCTTATGCGCATCTACAAGAAAACTGATCTTACGCATCGCACCTTTAGTATCGTTTTTAGGAGGATGTGGGTGAATGGTTTCATTATGCTGTAAACCGCCATTTTCGTCAAGACAAACCACTTTACAACCTGTTCTAAAACCCGGATCAATCGCAAGAATACGTTTTTCGCCAAGT
>CATMQD010000299.1 GCA_950073045.1 uncultured Flavobacteriales bacterium
TCCTCACCATCGGGACCAGTGCAGGCCAATAGACTAAGGAGGGCAAAGAAAAACAGGCTGGCTTTTAATTTCATAGGGGCTAGCTTTGAGGGTAGATTTTAAGGGTCATCCCAGGTTTTAAGCGACGGGCATTGTTAATACCATTCCACGACATAATATTTTGGGCGCTCACACCTGGATATTTTCGGGCAATCGAATAAAAGGTTTCGCCGCTGCGTACCCGATAGTTTTCATAAGATCCATCAGGAGCTTTGGTGCTTTGTTTAGCACTGCTGCTGGCAGAGGCGGTGGTGGTGCTGCTGCTTTGGCTTGGCATCCGACGCGGGTAAATGGTTAACCTTTGTCCTACTCGAATCGTATTTCCACGCAATCCGTTCCAACGACGAATACTACTCACGCCAACGCCATATTTTTCCGCAATAGTGCCAAGCACTTCACCGCGACGTACCTTGTGACGGATGCGATCATTCATCTCTACTACTGCAGGGGCAGTAGATTTATTCTGATCAAAATGTTGGGCGGCAATGGTGTAGATGGAATCCTCATTGGCAATAAAAAGCCCCAATTTATCGGCAGGCAATACCAAGTGGTAAGGCTTAGAATTCACTTTTGGTACAACTTTATAACGGTAGGCAGGATTTAAGAACTGCAGCTCCTCTTCACTTACGGCAATTAATTTCGAAAGTTGCTCGAAGCTTACCTTTTCGCGAATTACCACGGTATCGGTGCTAAAGAAAGAGGTTTTTAAGTCTACCGGGAAAATGAGGTGATCTTCATGGTAGTTCATAATATAATTAACCGCAATAAAGGCAGGCACATAACCGGCAGTTTCACGGGGTAGGAAGGGGCGAATTTCCCAGTAATTTGTTTTCCCGCCCGAGCGGCGAATAGCCTTGTTTACATTTCCTGGACCAGAATTATAAGCGGCTAAGGCTAAATTCCAATCGCCAAAAATGCTGTATAAGGTGGTGAGGTATTTACAGGCGGCCTCAGTAGATTTTATGGGGTCGTGGCGTTCATCTACATAGCTATTTACGCTAAGTCCATTAAGCTTACCGGTGGCATACATAAACTGCCAAAGTCCTGCTGCACCTGCGCGTGAACGAGCGGTTGGGTTTAAGGCCGACTCCACTACCGCTAGGTATTTTAACTCTAGGGGCATATCGTATTTGTCCAGGGCCTGCTCAAACATCGGGAAGTAGTAATTGGCTAATCCCAACATGCGGCTCACCTGCTCGCGACGACGTTTACTGTAGAGGTCTATAAAGGAACGAACCACCGGATTGTAGTCGAGGTCCATAGGGCTTAATGCGTCAAGGTCTTTCAGTCTACTTTCGTAGATGGTATCGTGCCAGTCAGGGATTTCAGCGGAAGCTAAAAGATTAGAGTCGATAGTGGTGAGCTCATTTTCGGTAGCTTGAAAGTAATTGAGGTAGAGCAAGGAATCCAGTCGCGCCGCCACCGGATGATCCTTAAGATCAATCGAGTCGAGGTCCAAAAAGCTAGGCTTTACAATGGTATCCGTATTGCCTTTAAGCTGATCTACAGGTTTGGCCGAGGCGAAATACATCCCAAAGCTAAGACTGAATGCTAAGATTTTAAATTTCATGTGAGTGCAAGAATATACAAGGGATAAAAGGTAGTTTAAAGCGCCTCTCCCTCATTCAACTAGTAACGAGTTTATTAACCGCTAATTGTGAACTAATGTTTGTACAAAGCGCAGTAGCTCGGCCTCTTGATATTTTGCGGCAGAGAACTGCATACCTAATGGTAAGCCATTACTGTGCTTGGCCATGGGAACGCTAATCGCAGGGATTCCCGCGATATTGGCATGCACTGTGAAAATGTCTTCTAAATAGGCTTTGGTAGGGTCTTCCTGATTTTGATCAATCGGGAAGGCGGTATGTGGCGTAGTAGGCGAGAAAATAAGGTCGAAGTCTTTAAAAAGCTCTTCGGTTTTCTCGAGTACTAATCGTCGTGTTTTTTGGGCTTTACCGTAATAAGCATCGTAATATCCGCTGCTTAAAACAAAGGTGCCTAAAAGAATTCGGCGTTTTACCTCCGGACCAAAACCTTCGGTGCGCGAAAGTTTGTAAGTGCTTTCGAGGTCATGCGCATTTTCGCTGCGGTAGCCAAAATGGATGCCATCGTAACGCGCTAAATTGGAACTCGCCTCCGCAGTAGTAAGGATATAGTACACTGGCACCATATAGTCTAAAAGCGGAAAATCCACTGCTTCTACCGTATGGCCATCAGCCTTGAGCTTTTCAATTAAAGCCTCACTTTCTTTACGTACGTCGGCATCGATATGCTCCGATTCCATTACATCACGGAAGTAAGCAATACGCTTTTTCCCGGGAGCGGGAACATCATTTATAGAGCTAACTTCTTTATGGCTAACCGTATTATCAAAGCTATCTGCCCCAGCCATTACTTCGTATAGCAGAGCAATATCTTCTACCGAATTAGCAAAAGGTCCAATTTGGTCGAAACTGCTCGCAAAGGCAATTAGGCCATGACGAGAAATTCGGCCATAACTCGGCTTAAAGCCGTAAGTACCCGTGAAGCTCGCCGGTTGGCGGATGGAGCCTCCCGTATCACTTCCTAAGGAAGCCAAGCATAATCCGGCGGCCACAGCCGTAGCCGAACCACCCGAAGAACCACCTGGAACTCGATTTTTATCTAAAGGGTTTTTAACTGCGCCGTAGGCGCTAAATCGGTTGGAAGAACCCATTGCAAATTCGTCGCAATTAAGACGGCCGATTATAATGGCGTCTTCTTCCAATAAGCGTTCTACTACGGTTGCAGAGTAAAGAGATTGAAAACCTTCGAGGATTTTAGAAGAGGCCGAAACGCGATGATCTTTATAAACGATATTGTCCTTAATACCAATCACCATTCCCGCTAGTTTACCAGCGGTTCCGTGTTTTAGTTTCGCGTCCAGTACGGTGGCTCGAGCCCGAGCATCGTGAGCAAATACTTCCAAGAATGCATTAAGATCTTGGTTTTCTTCGATCTTTTGTAAATAATCTTCCACCAGCTGTACGCAGGTGATGCTTTCATTTTTCAGGTCGGACTGAACCTCACTCAGCTTCTGATAATCCTTCAAGGTTTGATCTTTAAGATTTCTTTTCGCTTTCTCCGTCTTTATCTTCTTCTTTCACGGCGTCTTTAAACTCCTTAATGCCGCCGCCAAGGCCACGCATTAGTTCTGGAATTTTACGACCGCCAAAAAGTAAGAGTACCAAGGCTACAATCAGAATGATCTGCCAAGGTCCAACAAAGCCCATAAGTATGGATGCCATAGTCATTTTTCGCAAATTTATTGAGCCGCAAAGGTATGAATTAAAAGGCCGCGAAAAGGGAGCAAATTGCTAATGCCTGAGTGGTGATGTTTTAGACCTTTAAGCAAGGTGTAAGCATTACTTTGCACCATTATGCCCCTTTACATCCTCTGTCAATATCGTATCTTCACCGGCCAGAATCTAAAACATGGAAGAAATCATCAAGCTTCGCGAGATCAAGCGTGATTTTCCCCTTGGTAGTCAGGTGGTGAAAGTGCTTAAAGGAATTGATCTGGGGGTAATGCCCAACGAGTATGTGGCCCTTATGGGACCCTCGGGTTCCGGAAAATCTACCCTGATGAACCTTTTAGGTTGTCTCGATACCCCCACCAGCGGTGAGTATTGGTTAAATGGTAAAGATGTTAGTCAGATGACC
>CATMQD010000300.1 GCA_950073045.1 uncultured Flavobacteriales bacterium
ATCAATGGTATTTACCAATAAATCCTTGTTGCCATACTGGGTTCCAGTGTATTGATCGTAACCCAAGGGCAGTGGCGCTCCTTTAGGAATATTGGGATTCACCACATTCATTTGGTTCTGAATAATGTCGCCATCGCCAATTACTAAAATTTGATTTTCTAGGCTTTGGTCTCGCATTTTTAGAGGCTCACCTCCCTCGCGAGGTTTGATACGGTTGGTAAACAAAGATTTAAACTTACCCTCCAACAATATTCCCAAGGGAAGTCCTTGTTCGCGGAATCGTTCTCGGGGTGGCGGCTCGTATAAGTCGGCCAAACTAATAATATGAGGCGTGGCCCGCCGCGCACTGTATGGGGAAGACCTCAGTAAAATAGTCTTTTTTATCCCTTCGGCTATAACCGTATCCAAGCTTGAGGCGAAGCGGAGCCAAACTGCATTTAAATCTTTTACAATAGGGTGTTTACTTTGCGACATCACCATGGGAAAGTAAATCCAAGGACGAACCTTTCGCTGATCATTAACCCCTGCGGCTACCATATCTCCTACCAAGTCAGTATTTACTCGTACACCATAATTAAAGAGCAAATCGTTCAGTTGAAGTCGATCAAATAAAGGTAAGCTCATAAACTTCGATTTTGCACTTAAGCTGTCCATCGAAGCATCGGCTCCATCTACAAGCCAAATGGTTTTACCTCCATTCATTATATATTGATCGAGGAGGTATTTATCCAAATCTGTGAAAGCGCGACGAGGCTTGGCGATGATCATCGCATCGAAGCGATTTAAGCGGGTTTGCTGCTGGGCTACGCTTAATTCCTCATTTGTAGAGTCGCTTTTAAACTCGCGAATATTAAAGAGGTTTACCTGATAATTGGCACTCAGTTCCTTAGCAAAATCGGCTACTTGTCGAGGTCCTAATTCATCATGTCCCTGTAAAAAGCCCACCAATGGTTTTCTGCTTTTAACTAGTCCACGAATTGAATTTGCGAGGCTAAATTCCAAATTCTCAATGCTGCTATTTATCTGTTGCTCGGGGGCAGATCCCAATTGGTCCTTTAACAATAAGGCCGGTACCTCCGTATCCCCATAACTCAAAATAGCTCCCGGAAAAATGGTTTTCACAGCACTTCCGCCATCTTGATTCATCGATAACTGGTAAGGCTTTAAGCCTTGAAACTGTAGCTGCTGAAATAGATTATTAGTTTCTTCCTCCGTTTCATTAGCGGTAGGATCTATAAAAGTGTATTGAAGGTTAGGATTGTATGCCCTAAACTCATCCAACATTTGCTGCGTTTCCAATTGCAATCTTTGAAAGCCCGCTGGGAACTCTCCATCGAGATAAACCTTTACCAGCAAAACATCATCGAAACTTTCAAGCAAATTTATCGTCGCTTCAGAGAGCGAATATCTACCCTCCGAGGTAAGGTCGATGCGGAAAAATTTTAAGCTTCCTATAAAGTTTAGCAGAAAAACAATCCCTGCGAAAATTACGAATCGAAAGAGGTCTCTTCTTTTCTTCATTACCATTTCCGACTTTGAATTACCAAACGGGTTGCCCCGATAAACAGCGCGATAACACTAATAAAGTAGAGTAAATCTCGACTATCGATTACTCCCCGGCTCATAGAAACATAGTGCTCGTTAATTCCCAATTTTAGAATTAACAAATCTGCCGAGCCGAACAATTCAAATCCTGCAATTTGATCGAAGCCATAAAAAACAAAGAAACAGAGGAACATCGCCAAAAGGAAAGCTACTATCTGATTGTCGGTTAGAGCCGATGAAAATAAGCCTATGCTTAAAAAAGCGCCACCCAAAAAAAGTAAACCGATATAGGAACCAAAAGTGCCACCACTATCAAGGTTTCCGGGAGGGGCTCCTAATTGATAGACGCTGTAATAGTAAACCAAAGTAGGAATCAAGGCCACTAAAAGCAGTAATAATCCGGCACTGTATTTGGCGAGAATAATCTGTAAATCGGAAAGTGGTTTTGTAAATAGTATTTCCATGGTGCCTGCCTTCTTTTCATCGGCAAATAGCCGCATACTTAAAGCAGGAATTAGAAAAAGGAACACCCAAGGTGAGATAGTAAAGAGATTACCCAGGCTTGCATAACCACCATCGAGGATATTAAAATTCCCAGGAAACAGCCAAAGGAAAACTCCGTTGATTAAGAGGTAAACTAAGATTACTAGGTATCCTATAATACTCCCAAAAAAGGAGCGGATTTCTTTCTGAATTAATGCAATCATCTTAAGGCTTCAATTTCTTGCGTGCTCCAAGCTTCTGGCTTAGCGTCGAACAAAGTTTTCGTGAAGGCCCATACTCCTTTAAAGAGATCCGAATGGCGGTACTCCTCCAAGTTTTCTTCCCCTTGCCACCAGCTGTAGGTGAAATATACTCTAGGATCATTAACATCATTAAGGAGTAATAACCTTTCGCAGCCAGGGAAAGCGCGGATTTGCGACTTATGCCTGTGGAAATTCTCCAAAAAATCGGGAACTACTTCCTCCCTAAAGGTCATTTTTACAATGCGTACGATCATTCGTATGTAATAGAAATTTCACTCATTATGCCGAGTCCAAGCAGACTACTGGCACCATTTACCTCTCGACTTTTACCCTCGCGATAGGCAATTTCCAGCAAACCTAAAGAATTAATAAGGGCCAGAACCCCATCTTGGGCATTATCCTGATAGGATTTGGCTATTCGGTTTAAAGAACGGTTTCGAGGCAAATTTACCTCCAAACGCTTGGATTGCAAAGCTTCTTGTAGGTCTTGTCGACGAATATTAGTTAGCAAATTGCCATAATTGTCTACATAAATAATATGCCCATTAATCCACTTTCGTTGAGAGTCGATGTTAGGCCGAGGCATGCTACTACTCTTAATGCGATCCATTGGCTTCCCTAATAATGATAGAGCTCCACCTTGCGCAAGATGCACTGCAGCACGAGCCAAAAAATCTCTACCCGGAAAAAGGGAACCTGCTTGCTCTCCAATTTCAATGCGGTGAATGGCCTTAGCGCGACGAGATTCCTGCAACAAGCTTAAGATGCCATTATTGGCCGCAATGAAAAACTGTCCGTCCATTTCCATCGCTAACCAAGTATTATCGCCCGCCAATTCTCCATTTAAAATCATGTGTACCGTTCCTGCCGGAAAAGATTTACTAGCATGGCCAACCACAAATGCCGATTCAATAAGATTGCCAGGCTGTAAACCATGACTCAGATCCAGAACCCGAAGCTCGGGTGCCAGTGAGGCTAAGACCCCGTGCACAATGGCCCGATGAGGGTCTTTAAATCCGTAATCTGAACTAAGAGTTATCAATGCCATGGATGCTTAGCGATGTAAAGGACAATCGGCCTTTTTGTTGTTATTTTGTACAGCAAAAGTATTTAAAACAAGCGCAAGCTTTAATCAAAGAAGCGACAGTAATTTGACAGAAAAAACCCTTAATGTGGATTCAGTTGATCCTCTGGAGATTTACGGAGCGAACAACAAGTATCTTAATCTTATTAAAAGCTATTTCCCCGAGCTTAAAATTACCGCCCGTGGGCAGCAAATAAAAGTTAATGGTGAGGAAAAGCAAATCTTAAAGTTCGAAGAAAAGGTAGAGGAAATTGTAAGCTACCTTCATCGATTTAACTCCCTGAGCGTTAATCAGGTTGATCGGATTTTAAAAGATGAAATGATTTTG
>CATMQD010000301.1 GCA_950073045.1 uncultured Flavobacteriales bacterium
GACAAGCTTTTAGATGAGGAGCTGGCGGCTCAGACGGACGAGCGTCGCAAGGCTCAAGAGCAGATTAAAGAATTCTTAGCTCAATTTAATGAGGATGAAGTGGCTCAGGTTAAAGCCAAGTTTGAAAAGATGCTGGCCTTGGCTGAAAAACATGGTTTGGATCGACGTGCCTTAGAGGAGGCAATGGACTCCGAGTTACAGCAGTTGAAACTGGAAAAGGAGCAAGAAGATTATGAGGCCGAGCAAAGTCGCCTAAAGTCTTTAGCTGAAAGCTCTCTGCATCAAATGTGGGAGTATGAGCAAGGCCTGATCTTAGAGCAAGCTGCAGCTGAAGAATTAAGTCAAGAAGAACTTAATGACCGCTTGTATAATGCGGAGCTGGAGCACCTCCAAAGAATGCTTGATGCTCGTAGGACTCTTGGTGAAGATACCCTCGATTTAGAAAAGAAGATTGCCCAAATGCGGGCTGGTCTTACTGAACAAAAACTTGGCGCTGATGAAAAGGAGCGGCAAAGTATGATAAAGTCTATGTTCCTGACTAGAGCGCAAGGGAATGCTGAATCGAGTGCTTCGGATGCTGTGATTGGTGCAATTCGTGAGCGCTTAAAAGCTTACCTAGCTGAGTATATCGCTAAGTCACTAATTAGCGCTCTAGGAACCGGCCCCTTTGCGGCATTGATTGCGCCCGTAGTTGCTGCTGGAGCAGGCGCCTTGTTTTCTTCCTTACTACCCAGTTTTAACACTGGCGGCTATACAGGAGTTGGCATTGGCCTAAAGGATCCCAATTTGCCTAGCCGCAATATTGCAGGAATCGTGCACGATGATGAATATGTCGTGGCCAGTGAAGAACTGCGGCAGCCAGATATTGCCCAACTGGTTCAGGTTATCGAGAATGTAAGACTAGCGCGAAATGGCGGTGGATCTGCTCTAGCTCAATCGAGTAAAAAGGCTGCTGGCCCTAAAGTTCCAAGTCCAAAAGGGAATCCGGTTTCTCAAAATAACGAGCTGCTAAAGGTTAATGCTGGCATTCTCAAATTACTGGAGAAACTCGATAAACATGGCTTAAAGGCTGTGGCTGATCAGCGCTTTCGCCGTGACATGGAGCTACTGCAGGCAGAAGACGAATTCATCAAATCTAAATCTCAACTTTAATGGCCTTAACTATTGAGCATAGTCCAGAGGAAGTTTCGCTCTCTCGTAACCCTGTAGTTTACGAGTTTAGAACGAACAATCTTTACAGCAATGCAGGGCGAGAAGCTTCGCATTTTTGGCAATTCAGCGCCTTACCTAATGCGGGAGATCAGGCGCGCTTTCAATGGCTTGATGGTGCAGTGGATCTCACCTTTACTTTTGATCCTTCACCGGATGATTCTGGTTTGGAGCTTCCGACTGGAGCGGGAACAGTGATCTCCTATTTAGCCACTGTACTAATACCAGCTCTAAGGCTTAACTATTACATCGATAGAGATTTTAATCTCTCTCAAAGTAATGACCGCATTTTCTTTGATGCCAAGGAGAAAGGACCTGCTTATGATATCCTATTCACTAGTGGGATCTTTAATTTCTCTTTTACTGTGAGCCAAGCCGGGATTAGTCCGGTGGAACGTCCAAATTTTCGCCTGCTCCTTAGTATCCTGTATCGTTACCGTGGTGCATCAGATTGGGAGCGGGTAGAATGGGAAAGGGTACCCATTGACAATAGAGTGGCTTTTGATATAAGTCCCCTAATTGGTGCCTTGGATAAAATGATTTTACCTCCAGCTAATGCCAGTACTGTCCAGAGCTTAAATGCACAGATGTGTGAATTTCAGGTAGCCACAGCTGAAGCGTTTGGAAGTCCCGTTTCCGTAAAGCGGCTCTCCCTGCAGGGACAGGCATTGGCCCTAAATGGCGGTTACAGTGAGCAGGATAGATTAGAGCACTCCTTCATTGCGGATTGGGTGCCCAATTTTTTAACCTGGAAGGAATCCTTTAAAGTTACCCATGACCAACCCGCTTTTCTAGGCTTTCTAAACAATACCATTTACACCAATTTCTGGGTAATCATTAAGCTGTTTGGGGCAAGTGGCTCTTTAGGTGAGCGTGTGGCCATAAGCTTTAGTGCCCAAAAAAATGACTTGAAAATGATTCCATGCCATTACAGTTTGGCCATAGCTGGCCAGAACTTAGCAGAGGAAGTGCAGTACTATGAAGTGTGGGTGCAGCGCCAAAATACCACTCAGCTTATTTCGAATAAGATTCGATTTGATGTTCGAACTAATCCTGGTATAGACACCATTTTCATAGCCTATAAGAATAGCTTTGGCGTGATGGAAACTGCTTCCTTCATAGGAGCAAAGGAGCTATCCACAGATATAAAAGCTTTGGTTAGTCAAGCCAAGAGATCCTACAATAGCAGCTATCAAGCTTCCAGATATCAAAGCAGGATAGCTTTTTAGTCCGCAGCGGCTACATGACTAGTGATGAGATCCATCGCATGCAAGATCTACTAATAAGTAATCAGCGCTATCTGATTATCGGCCAAGATTATGTTCCTGTTCACATGGAAAACTTTGATAAGATCCCAACCTATCAAAGCAAGAACAAAACGCTCTACACTTTGGAGCTTGAGCTAAAGCTAATCCCTGATCAAAACTTCTCCTATGCTGGAAATCGTATCGTCTAAAGGAAACCTCGAGCTTGACCCCAATGAGAAAATTGCTTGGGAGGAGATTTTCCATGTGGTTAATCAGAGTGCAGATTTAAAGAGCTGGCGCTTTAATCTACCTAAGTCCGCCAAGAATCGCCTTAAGCTGGCCAGCTTTATTGATCTTGATTCTCGCAGAAGACCCGAGGTGAGTCTGGATGTCCAGGTATTACTTTTTGGTCAGGAATGGAGTCGAGGCCCATTACTCTTTCTAGATGAAAATGAAGGAGCCTGGGAAGTGAGTTTTGCGGGTGAAATGGGCTACCTCCTACAGAAGCTTGATAATTTGACCTTGCACCAATTTAACTATCCTGATCCGGTGGTAGTCGATGTTTACGATCATGCAATGAATGTGAACGATCAGCCCAATTCGGATTATGTTTTTGCTCCAGTTGATTTGCCAGGCCTGCAGGGTGATGTTTGGTGGCCAGCTCAAATAAATAGTGTGGTGGTGGATGCCAATGGAAACCTAGATCGCTTTCCAGAGTTTTGGCGGCACTTTGAGGCGGATGATTGGAGCGAGACTACCGAGTACAGCCAATATGATTTGGTGAGATTCAATAAGAACTACTTCGAAGCATTAACTGGGACCTTGGCCAAAGAATCACCGGCTTCCCATCCAGCTAAATGGCAACAGATGTTTTTAGGGCCGATAAAGCGCTATAACCCCATGGTGCCATTTATCAAAGTCTTTAAGGTGCTTGAGCATATTGCTGCATCCAAAGACTTTAGCCTAAGTGGTGAATTGATGGAGAATGAGGAGCTCCAGCAAATGGTATTCTTCAATACCGTTTGTTTAAATACCATGGACGAGAATGTTCCTGGTACCATTATCACCAATACCCGGATTGAGTACAAGCGGCATATTCCAGAAATTGAGGTAGCCGAATTATTAAGGGAGGTCGCTCTTTGGTTTAACCAGCGCTTAGAGTTCTCCAATAATGATAATACCCTTCGTTTTATTCCCCGAGCAGACTCTTTAAAAAGTCCAGTCAGCAATAAGCTCA
>CATMQD010000302.1 GCA_950073045.1 uncultured Flavobacteriales bacterium
ATGGCCATAGCAAAGCTGAAACTCTTCTCAATTCCGGGAAAGCATTAAAGAAGTTCATAGCAATCTGCGAGGCACAAGGTGGGTTTCGCGAACCCATGCAGGCACGGTTTCAACATCCTGTACAAGCGAAAAGGGCAGGAACGGTAGCGGCCATTGATAACCGCAAGCTGGCCAAAATAGCCAAGCTTGCCGGAGCACCAGACGATAAATCAGCCGGGGTAGATTTTTTGACGCCAACAGAAACCAAAGTAGAAAGTGGACAAACGCTGTATGAAATCCATGCCGAGTCGCAAGGTGAACTCGATTACGCACTGGAGTACTACCGGCAAAATGAAAGCAGCATAATTGATATAACATGAACAAAGGAAATAATAACCGCGCCATTCAAATCTATTCTGTGATCACCTGCCCGGTCTGCGGCTTTGTTAAGGAAGAAAGGATGCCCGAGGATGCCTGCCAGTATTTTTATGAATGCACCAATTGCGGGGAATTACTGAAGCCCCGGAAAGGAGATTGCTGTGTTTACTGCAGCTATGGCTCGGTACCATGTCCATCCATCCAGCTCAGCCAGGATTTTTAATAATAGTTGAAAAATGGAACGACAACAGCATTGGAATAAAATATATCAGGAAAAGGACCCGGACCAGTTTAGCTGGACGGAGCAAATTCCCGAAGTTTCTTTGGAATGGATCGGGAAAAGTGATTTGCCCAAATCAGCAGCCATTATTGATGTAGGTGGAGGTGAAAGCAAGTTGATAGACTTTCTCCTTAAAGAGGGTTTCACAAACCTCACTGTACTGGACATATCGGAAGCAGCTATCCATAAGACCAAAGAGAGGCTGGGCAAAATGGTGGAGAAGGTGAATTTCATTGCCACAGATATATTACAGTTTACCCCCTCGGCTTATGACCTATGGCATGACCGCGCCACCTTTCATTTCCTGGTTTCCGATCAGGAAATTCGGCAATATCTGAGTATTCTCGATCAAAGTGGCGCCAGGCACCTGGTATTGGGTACTTTTTCTGAAAATGGCCCCGAAAAGTGCAGTGGCCTCCCTGTTCAGCGCTATTCAGAGGAGGCTCTGACAAAACTGCTGCATGAAAAGTGGGGGAAAATAAAATGCACTACCAAAGATCACCTCACACCATTTGGTACAAACCAAAACTTTCTGTTTTGCCATTTTAAAAGAATTTCAAATAAAAATCAGTCCATATGAAATCAATACTTGTTGCCCTGCCCGGGAATGAAATATTAACCGAAAAATTAAGTACTCATCTTAAAGCAAAAATTGCTGAAGTTACCATTCGTCAATTTCCTGATGGAGAAACCTATGTACGCATCCTATCCGATGTAAGGGATAAATGCGTAGTGCTGGTGGCTACCCTGCACCAGCCCGATGAAAAACTACTTCCATTGTACTTTCTCTCCCAAACCGCCAAAAATCTTGGGGCCAAATGCACCTGCCTGGTGGCACCCTACCTGGCCTATATGCGGCAAGATAAGGTCTTCAAACCCGGTGAAGGCGTTACATCAGATTATTTTGGAAAGCTCATTTCCGGCTTTGCTGACAGCCTTATCACGGTTGATCCGCATCTGCACCGCAGGAGTTCACTTAGTGAGGTGTACAATATTCCATCAGAAGTGGTTCATGCAGCCAATGCCATTTCCAGATGGGTTAAAGAAAATGTTGAAAACCCGGTATTGGTAGGCCCCGACAGTGAAAGCGAGCAATGGGTATCGGAAGTGGCTACAGCAGCGGGAGCACCGTTTATGGTACTGGAAAAAACCCGCCATGGCGACCGCGATGTGGAAGTTTCGGTGCCGCAGGTGGAAGAATTTAAAGAACATACACCCGTTCTTGTTGATGATATTATTTCTACAGCCCGAACCATGATTGAAACTGTAGGTCATTTAAAAAATGCCGGGATGAAGGCTCCCGTTT
Organism: uncultured Flavobacteriales bacterium; assembly: GCA_950073045.1. Classification (GTDB taxonomy): domain Bacteria; phylum Bacteroidota; class Bacteroidia; order Flavobacteriales; family Schleiferiaceae; genus Croceimicrobium. Next base: position 1,944 of record CATMQD010000302.1, read on the forward strand.
GCATTGGCGTACACGCTGTATTTGCGGGCAGTGCCTACCAGGATTTAATAAATGCAGGTGCCGAAGTAGTTACCTGCAACACTATTCCGCACGAAAGCAATAAGATTGATTTAAGCAGCATATTGGCTGCAAGGGTATTAGCAACCATGAACCATGTATAAGAATTTGATCGTCATATTGGCTCTTATTAATTGTATTCCGGCTAATGGACAAGATATGCTCATTGAGCAAATAGCCGGTAAGGAAGTGTTACGAAAGGCCTTCAATACCGATAAGGAACTAACCGCCAAACAAGTTTTTAGGGTTGGAGAACTCCAAACCACCGGAAACCAATTGAGTGTTCAACTGCAGGTAAACCTTTTTGATGAGGAAGGCAATCTCAAAGATAAATACCTTACCCAATACACATGTGAACCGGGTAAGTCAGACGTACTGCTCGCGGTGTTCCCATTCGCCCGGCAGGGAAATGCGGAGTATGTTATAGAAGCCTCCTCTCCTGGGTTTAAAAGGCTTTATGACTTTGACGCAGATGACCGAAAACTGGAAAACCTGAGTCTGGAAATGTCAGTTGAATCCGGCATCCTGAGCTTTTTCGGGTCTAAAAGCATCATAGCTATTAATGATCGTAAAGTTTCGACAACAATCAGCGGCTTTACGCTTACATCGCGGTTAACGGTGAAAGCCTATATGTGGGGGGTGAATGTAAAAACCATCACCTACCAGGTAACAGAAAAGCTGGATAAAAAACGGAGATTGATCAGCCAGGTATTTCTGGAGGAAAGTGGTAGCTATTTTTTAATGAATTATTGAAACGAAAATGAAAAGTTAATGGACAGCGATGCTTCCTTAATCGATCATAGCGATTTAAATACCAGCTCTTACCGCTATTTGGATGAGCCAGGAATTAGGGCCAAACTGTGCAAGTTTGAGGATGAAGAGCAGGCGCGCATCGCCATTCACTTACCGGCTATTCATTGTTCTTCTTGTATTTATCTTTTAGAGAATTTAGCGGAAATCGAAAAAGGAATCCTTTCGGTGCAGGTGCATTTCTCTAAAAAGGAAGCCGATATCCGCTTTGATAAAGCCTCCATACAGCTTTCCGAAATCGCAGCTATTTTAGAGCATATCGGCTATAAACCTGATTTTAAAACGCATCTTGGCGAAAGCCGGAAAGGAAGAAATAAATTGCTTTTACAGCTCGGTGTTGCAGGCTTCTTTTTTGGAAATACCATGCTTTTAGCTCTGCCAGAATACCTGGATGCGAGTTTAAAGGATGATCCCGAACTACAACTTTTTTTCCGCTACCTAATGATGGCTTTTAGCATTCCGGTAGTCTTGTACTCGGCCCGCGATTATTTTGTAACCGCTTGGAAATCTTTACGCGCAGGAGCTTTAAGTATTGATTTGCCCATTGCCTTAGGAATTAGCACCCTTTTTATTCGCTCCGCCTACGAGGTTATCGCCCAAGTGGGTTCTGGATATTTCGACTCCCTTTGTGCTTTGGTGTTTTTCCTTTTAATTGGGAAATGGTATCAGGCGAAAACTTACCGCAACTTTAGTTTCGATCGCGACTTACGCTCCTTTTTACCCTTAGCGGCAAATCGCCTTTCGGCAGATGGGCAAGAGCAAGCAGTGGCCATTGATCAATTAGAGCGTGGTGATCGTATTCGAATTCGCCAAGGGGAAGTTCTTCCAGCGGATAGTATATTATTAGAGGAACCCGCCAAATTAGAT
>CATMQD010000303.1 GCA_950073045.1 uncultured Flavobacteriales bacterium
CGAATATGGCCCCGTGGGTTATACCCAAGGTACCGGTACTACAGGTAGCATCACTGCTTCTGCAGGTACTGTTAGCGGTTTTAGCTCGGCTTCTTGTTACGATGTTTACCTACGTGCAGATTGTAGCGGTTCTAGTAATGGCACCTCGGTATGGTCTGGACCTTATACCATCTGTACCTTATGCTTAACTCAGAGCTTACCATATTCTGAAAACTTCGAGATTGGCTTAGGCTGCTTTATTGCTCAAGATGGTGGAACTACTACCGATACTTGGCGACATGCAACGGCCAGTACCACAACCTCTAACCCGGCGGGCGTTGATGGCTCCACCGGATGGGGAGAAGTAGATAGTGATGATGCCGGTTCTGGCGCCATTACCATGGATGAAACCCTAATTAGCCCCTATATTGATGCGGGTAATATTACCGGTACGCTCTACTTAGAATTCGACCAATTCTATCAAATGCTAGGTTCTAACGGTATTGTTGATGTTTGGGATGGTACTACTTGGGTAAACCTGCTTAACCAAACGGCCACTATTGGTGCTTTCGGTTCTCCAGATCATCAGAAAATCGACATTACCCAGTATGCTAACGATAGTCTGCAAGTACGTTTTGTTTATCAAGACAATGGTACTTGGGCCTGGTGGTGGTTAATCGATAATGTATTAATCCAAGAAGAGCTTTGTGCGCGTTCTACCAATTTCCAAATTGCTTTTGCCACCGCCGATTCGATTGGCCTTTCCTGGAACCCAGGTTCTGGAACAAGCTTCGGAATCGAATGGGGTACCGCAGGATTTACTCCTGGTACCGGTAACCTAGTAAGCACCAGCAATTCGAGTGTTACTATTACTGGCTTAAGTGCACAAACCGCGTATGATTTCTACTTAACCGATACTTGTACCGGAGGAACTGCCAGTTTACCAGTATTTATCTCTGGAGCAACAAGCTGTGCCCTTTCTACCCCAGCTGTTTTACCATTGGTAGAAGACTTTGAATCGTATACTGCGGGACCAAGCTTTACCGCTCCCGATCAATTGTGTAATCCAAGTTATTCTTGGACCATGACGCCAGATGCTAATGGTGAGTTTAACTTACAGCAAGGTGCAACCTTCTATCGCAATGGACTTCAGGCAATGACCATGACGCAAACTGCATTTGCCTCTGCCGCGGCCTATAACGATCTTACCATGACCGTAGATTTGAGCAGTTATACCTCTGCTTCAGGTATTAACCTCAGCTTCTACTATATGCGTCATACCACCACTTCTCGCCCAGGCAGTAAAGTTTATGTTCGTGGAAGTGTAAGCGATACCTGGATTGAAGTAGCAACCATGAACTCTCCTAATGCTGGTACTTACGACTCTATCTTAAACCTTGACATTGTAGGACCAATGTCGGCTGCAGGACAAAGCGTAAGCTCCAATACACAGATTCGTTTTATTCAAGAAGGACAGTCGATTACCATTAATACAACTTGTTGTGATGGTATTACCATCGACGACCTTCGCTTAGAAGCTGTTTCTTGTCCAATGCCGGGTACTTTATCTGCCAGTAATTTGGCCGACACTACCGCAACCCTTAACTGGTCTGGTGCGGCTGGTAACTACCAATACTGGTTTGGTCCCGCTGGTTTCTATCAAGGAACTTCTACCACTGCCGGGGTAAAAGCGCTTAGTACTAGCTCTGGTGTGGTTGTAGATACCTTAAGTTCCTTTACTTGCTACGAGTTCTTAGTACGTTCGGTTTGTAGTGCTGGCGACAGCAGTACTTGGAATGGTCCTTATCAATTCTGCACTCCTTGTAGTCCAATTAGTGCACCTTACTTAGAAGATTGGGATGCCTATGCGACTCCAGGTAAGGACTTAGGTTGTTATGCTGCGGTGGAAGATCCAAGCTTTAGCACCAATACCTTCCAGGGAGTTACCGTTCAAAACCAAACTTTCTATAATCCTAATTCGGCACCTAATCATGTAGAGTTAGATAATGGTAGTCTTAATACGGTTCCTTTAATTCTAGTATCCCCGCCAACTACAGATTTAGATGGTGGTGATAAGCGGATTGAGTTCTGGGCACGTTCTACCTTTAATGCTACCCCTCCATCTTCATTAATTGTAGGTACCATGAGCGACGGTAGCATTGCCAGTACCTTTAGTCCAATTGATACAATTTACCCTGATGGTACGGCATTTACCCAGTATAATGTAGAGTTTACTACCGCCAATGGTTATAATGGTACCGATATGTACTATGCGATTATGCATGGACAGGATGCCACCTTCCGTACTATTTTGGTAGATGACATTCTTTACGAAACCATTCCTACTTGTGTTAGACCTACCGACTTAGCGCAAGATTCAGCAGATCTTACTTTGATCCACATGTCTTGGACCTCAAACGGTGTAGGTAACTCTTGGGAAATTGAATATGGTCCGGTTGGATTTACTCCGGGTAACGGTACTACGGTAATTGCCAATAGTAATCCTTATACCCTTACTGGTTTAACCGCTGCCACCGCTTATGATGTTTATGTAACTGAAATTTGTGGTCCTGGCGACTCTAGCCGTCAAGTTGGTCCAGTGCAAATGGCTACTACCGTATGTTCGGCCGCTAACCAGTGTTGGTTTAGCTTCGACTTGCTAGATTCCTTCGGTGATGGTTGGAATAATGGTTTAGTAGAAATTACCCAGAATGGTGTAGTAGTGGCCACTTTAGGTTCCAACTTTACCACGGGTAGCCTTTATCAGGATTCTATCCTGCTATGTGATAATTTCAGCACTAGTATTACCGTATCGAATGCCGGTTCTTTCCCAACAGAAATGGGGATTGTGATGTACACTCCTTGGGGAGATACAGCGGTTTACTATCCGAATAACTTTACCACTACCACTGGTACCATTATGGGTAGCTTCACCTCCTTATGTACTCCTCCAACTTGTAACCAGCCTACCAATTTGGTGCAAACTGCCGCTAATCTTAATGATGTAACGGCCACTTGGACGCCTAATGGTACAGGTACTTCTTGGGAAGTTGACTTTGGTGCGATTGGACACAGCGCGGGAAGTGGTACTACTGCCATTGTAACCGCAAGTACCTATAATATCACCAGTTTAAGTCCAGCAACCTCCTACGATGTATTCGTGCGTGAAATTTGTGGCCCTGGTGATACCTCCGCTTGGACAGGACCCGTAAAAATGAGTACCAGCATTTGTGCGGCTAGCTCTCAATGTACCTTTAACTTCGACCTTACTGATAGCTTTGGTGATGGCTGGAATGGTGCCGATATTACCGTTTACCAAAATGGTATTGAAGTAGGAAAACTTGGTGCTGGCTTTACCGGCGGTACCATCTTCCAAGATTCTTTGAGTCTTTGTGATTCCTTACCTACAAGTATTGTACTAAGCACTGCTGGTGGATGGCCAAGTGAAATTGGCTTTTATGTGTATAATCCATTGGGAGATACCGCGGCCTTCTATCTTAATAATTTTACCACTGCGCAAGGCGATACCATGGCAAGCTTTATTGCTTACTGTACTGGTACCGCTCAAACACCATGTACTGCCCCTGATTCTTTATGGGCGAGCATGAACACTGCTTGTGATGAAATCGAAGTAGATTGGAATAGTAATACTGGTGGATC
>CATMQD010000304.1 GCA_950073045.1 uncultured Flavobacteriales bacterium
CGCGTTTGGTTGCCAAAACCCCGGTCTCATAATTAAAAAGGACTTTCAGCTTACTCTCTTCAATACCGCAATAATGGCAAGAACGTTTTTGCTCGAGGTACCATTCAGCAAACTCACGCTTGCCAAACTTAAAAGACTCCAATTTATGCTTGGCGCTGTACTTTTGATTGGCTTCTCGGATAGTCTCTAAGTCTTCGCCTCCTGTGGCATACCATTCTTGTAGCTGCTTGCGATCTATACCATGCTCCTTTTCAAAATACTGGTAAGAGCGGTCTTCAGTTAAATGTTGGAGGAGGAATTCTTTTTGGTCCATTGCGAGTAAGTGTTTAGGGAAAGAAAATGCGAGTACAAACTAATTTGGCCGCGCTACATAGCCCATCTGCTGCACCAAGTCAAGTAAATGTTGGGCTTTTATCTCATTCAACTGGTCTACATCATTTTCATTTGATGTTTGATAGGTAGATGTCCAGATAATATTGGCATCAAACTCGTTTGCAATATTCTCCACAGCCCTAACAGTTTCACCTTTAGTACGAGTTGCACAAAAAACCAAATCACAATTGAAATTCTGTATCACTAAACGCAAGCGAGCTTCCAAATTTGAATTTGGGTCACCTTGACTAAGGATTGCCACAGTTACACCATTAATTTCAAACACCCATTGGAAGTCAAATCGCGCTTCATTTTACTCCAATGGTTCAATCGGTATAAATGCTTGGTACTCTCTGCGGAATAAGTTTGCGAGATTTCTTAAGCTGCTTGATTTTCCTTTGCCAGCTCCATGCCACAAAGCGATAATATTGGTCATATTAAACGGTTTAGTTATTAGTTAAGATCATATTCAGGTGGAATAAAGAATTCATTTACATCATCAATTGCAATGAGCTTGTCGGGGTTAAAACCCATTCCTAAAAGCTTAGAACGGACGCTACTATTACCCTCCCCACATTGGTAATAAATATTGCCCCCTCCTGCTTGGTCATGTAGAATCGTTTTATCAATGAGACGATTAAAAGTTGGCAAGGAATAACCAATTATCACTGTGTGATTGGTCTTGAAAGTCGTTCCCCTTTCCACTTTAGGCTTGGATAGCTCCCAGCTGTATTGAATACCAGGATCAAAATCATATACTTCTCTAAAGGAACTGAAAGCATTTATGTGATCAATAAATACCAACACTGCTGGCACCTTGATTTTGGCATTTAGTTTCGTTTTTTCAGAGTACTCTCTAAGCTTGACCTCCCCATGTTCTTGTATTTCTTCTAAAAACGTTTCGTTTGGCTTAATCGGTGAAGCGTAGCTTTTTGCGCTCCCATTAACATAAATATGATTCAAGTTTTTAGGCCAATCGCTGAAAGCTATATTGGGGTCTATAAGTTTTAAGGCCTTAAGAAATTGATTATCGTAATTCCAATTAATAATTTGTATGTTTTCTAGTGGCATTAATCTCCTCTCCTTTATCGCCAATGCCGCTAAAAAGGCATCATACCTTGCATTGTGTCGGTTCCTGTACTCCTCCAAAAGTATTATGGTCTCGATGGTAAACTTTAACTTTTGATACTCTAGCATATCCCTTACCCAAAGTGATTTTGCTAGGGTATCAAAAGAAAATGCTCCTTTTAATTCAGATGCGGTTTTTTCTAAATGCGCTGAAAACTCCTTTAAATTTCGGATTCTATCAAAGTCCGCTGTTGTGCCTGCCTTTGGATTCAAACCATGAACTAAAACCTCAATGGCTTTGGCATATTCATAAACTGCATCGGGCATATCTTTAACTAAAGGAACAGCCCCAAATGAAGCCCCTGCCCCAAAGATGTATCGAATTTTAGCTGACATGGTTAAGTCTATTAAAGTTTAATTAATGATCACACCCGCTCCGCCTCCATCTCTTTCAAACTCTTACCTGCCTCATTTTTCCAAGAGCGCAGTCCATTGCGATTAGCCCCAGCTACAATTGCTGCTGCAGCCGAAGGAGAACTGAACAATACATCCTTTTGAAAGATGTACTTACCGTCATTTGTATTAAGCAAAGCATCATCGACTAATTGTCGCCGATGTTCTTGGTTAACTTCTGTAAGACTTTCCTTTTCTGTAATTCGAGCTTCCGAACCCTTTAAAACCACAAAGCCCTCATCGGTTTGAATGGCTTGGGCCTTTACCCCATTGGTATTGCAATACAAAACCTGCTGCTCAGGTTTCTCAGCAGAATTGGTAGTGACTGCTAAAGGTTTTTGTTCTGGGATAAGGGGCTCTAAGCCTTTATAGCCCAACACGCCCAATAAAAGTTTTAGGTATAATGCAAACTCTTGCATTGCATCTTCGTCGGCACGGGGTAAAACCGAAGCCTTAGAGGCCTGACTATTTTCTAATTCATAACGGTCTGCACTTTGGGCCATCTCCAAAATGCGACTCTCCAAAAACTTTACATGGGCCTTGGTGAGATTATCATCTTTGCTAACAAAAAAGACCACTTCATTCCAAAAGTCCTTCTTCTTTAAATGATCCTGCAAACGAATAAAAACATTCTCCGCTTCACCGATATAAACCACCGGCTTTTGCTTTCCTTCCAGCTTTTCAAATAAAAAATAAACCCCTGGTCTTTGCGCTTCTGGCACTTTAGCTAGTTCCCCCAAGCGCTTGCGGGGACAAGAAACCGACTGTATGGTTTGATTAACGACCTCGCCAAACTTTAGGCCACTTACCGTGCCATCTTGAAGGTATAAACGTATACTCTTACCGAAATTCATAAAGCAGATTAAAAATGCTTAATATATCCCAAAAAAGTGAAACCTGAAGGACTTTTGCCCTCCAGGCTGAATACTCTAATATCTAAAGTTTAAGGAGCCATTAATGCAATACCTGAAATTTTGGAAATAATCTCATATAGAACATTAACCATCGCATTCCAAGCTTTCTCAATAGAAACCATCATTAAACCGCGGATTGTTTTAGCTAAATTTAAAGCCATATCCTCTAACCCGTCCAAGAAGAACTCTCGAGTAGCCTCAGTAATCTCCCCCGATTTAATACCTATTGCAACAATTTTAGTTTGCTGGGCTAAAGCTTGCACTTGACTTTCACCAAAGCCTCTCAACTCGTTTACATCTTTCCCAATAGATTCAGAAGCAGCTGTTTTCAGCTGATTGATAATTTCTTCAATGTTTATTTCAGACATAATATTTAGTTTATCGTTTTAAAAATCTTTCATAAAATATGGCTTGCTCCATATAAATTAGAGTTTGCCCTTTGAAGGCATCAATCTCTAAATTAGTCAGTCCCTGTGATTTGTGGACATCCCTCATTTTAGTGAGTGTTTGAATAATCTGAGCGATAGCATCAGCGCTTGGAGCAGAAGAAATATCAATTGGCTTTACATTTTTCTCTTCTAGCTTTTTGTTGACTTTCTCAATAAAGGCATTGCTAGGAGCGGGTCTTGCTTTCAACTGCATTTGCAAAGCTTCCATCTCCGCAATTGCTTCATTATAGGTGTCCTTGTGAGCTTGGTAGTGTGCTTTGTCTCCTCCTTGCTCTTTAACCTCGGTAAATAGAGTTGTGACCGTTAAAGTAGAACTAGACAAGCTTTCAACAATTGCGGCATCATAAGCTGGGGCTAAAGTAGCTTTACAAGCCACCAA
>CATMQD010000305.1 GCA_950073045.1 uncultured Flavobacteriales bacterium
ATGTTAATGTTGCATATATCTATCCTACCAATGTAACTATGGCTGCCGCCGATTTAGATACTATGGATGTGCTAATTCTACCAGAAGGCAGCTCAACCTCCACCAGTACTATTTTATCTCCTGCCTACCGATCTTTTGTGAATGATGGTGGCGTGGTGATTTTCGGTTACCAAACTGTAAGTCAGTCTACCTCCTATAACATTATGCCTATCTCCGGTAGCTTCTCCAGTGGTTCTCCTATCCCGATAAGTATGCCAAGCCATCCTATTGCACAGGGTATGCCGGCAACCGGACTGTCTTATTTAAGTGCCACACAAAGAGTAGCCTTTACCAACACTGCCAACCTCGATCGAATTGTGGGAGCCATTGGTACCGATGAGGCGGTAGTTGCTACTCAACCTTACGGTGATGGTAGAGCGATTCATATTGGATACGACTTCTTCCAAATTAATTCCGACCTGGAGTTGCTTTTAGAAAATGCTATCCGCTGGGGAGCGAGCAGCACTGGAGCGCCAGCCTTTATTGGGGCAAGTCCAGATTCGGGTCAGGTTGCTGTGGGTGACTCGGTATTAATTAATATTACCATTAACACCGCTGGTGTAGGCAATGGTACTTACGATTACGATTTGTATTTCGAAACCAACGATCCGGCTAATAATCCACTGCGTTTACCTTTACACTTAATTGTGAATGGTAATGCCGAGGCTGAGGTAGTGGATAGTTCTTGCATTAGCTTCGATCCTACCTTACAAGGAGGTATTCGTCGTGATACGTTTGATATCTACAATATTGGTTGCGATACCTTGAACTTGACTTCCTATATCGCTAATAATGCCGATTTCAGCATTGAGAATCTTCCAATGAGTGTAGCTCCTGGTGATACCGCCAAGCTATCGGTGAAATTCTCGCCTTTTAGCGTAGGACTAAGCACTGATACCTTAGAAGTAAGCACTAATGACACCACGGTTTACATCTGCGTAAGCGGAACTGGAGTAGGTGCGGCTTTACCTTTAATTGATGCGGATACCATTAGCTATACCCTTCAGAAGTGTAAAGTAATTGGCCAAAAGCAAATCAAGGTGAAGAACATCGGTCAAGGCCAGATGAACTTCGATATTGAATTCGGTAAATTCTCCGACAGTTCTTATGTGCCATACAACACATCGGGCGCTACTACTACCCATAATTTCAGTGGATTGCCAACTACAGCCGATAGCATTAAGCTACAGATTATTGTAAATGGTGATTACGACTTATTTAGTGAGCGTGCTACCCTTTATTTAGATGGTTCTTATTGGCAGATTCTTTATGATAATAATCGTTATTATCAGGCCGATACTATGTATATAAACATTGTAGGCACCCAAGTAGCAGGCCTTTTGGCAGATGGTATTTTAGATGTCGCTCTTTACAATAGTACGAGTGTAGATGGCCAAGCAGGATCTTTCCATCAAGTGAATGTAGAAGTGGTGCAAACTGTAAACTGGGTATCGGTAATTGGTGCCAATGCTGGAACTATTCCTGCTACCGATTCCCTAAACCGAAATCTACTATTCAATGCTGCTTTATTGCCGCTAGGCACGCATTACACCACAATGGTTGTTAACAATAATAGTCCTAGTCAGCCTAGCTACCGCCGCCCGGTTAAGTTTGAAGTAATCTCGGAACCAGAGATGCTCTTAAGCGATACCTGTGCTTACTTTACGCTAACGCCATTGGGAGACACCACTACCCGTAGTGTTACCATTTACAATGATGGTTGTGCGCCCTTGGTGATTAACAGTATGACTTCTACTTCCAATCAGTTTAAGATTAATCAATCTAGTGCTACCATTCCGGTTGGCGATAGTTTGGTATTGGATATAAACTTCATTCCGACCAGTGTAAACAACTTTGCCGCTTCGATATTCATTATTAGTAATGACTCGAATCGTACCATTTGCTTAAATGGTCAGTCGGGAGCGATGCCAATAGCAGATTTCAGCTTTAGCGATGAGAACATTTGTATTGGTGAGGTATCCTTTAATAATAGCAACTCGCAGTATTTTAACACCTTGTTCTGGGACTTTGGCGATGGAATCACCTCTAATCAGAATAATCCTACCCACGTATTTAATAGTCCGGGAACCTATCGCGTAAGCTTAAGAACCAGCAATAGCATTGGTTTCGATACCATTAGTAAACTGGTAACGGTTAATCCATTGGTGGTGAACTTCGGAATAAGTAATGATACTATTCAGTTGAGTGATACGGCTTATTTTAGTGATAGCACCCTTAATGCTACTACTTGGATTTGGGACTTTGGTGATGGTAATTCTTCTACCCAGCAGAACCCTAGTCATAAGTATAGCGCTCAGGGCTTATACAATGTTAAGCTTACTGTTATTGATAACCGTTCATGCAGCAACACCCTAACTAAGCAAATTCGGGTAGAGAACCAGATTAGCTTATTAGAATGGCAGGTGGCTAATGCTTGGTCGCTTTATCCTAATCCTAGTAATGGACAATTCATTATCAGCAAGGAGCAGGGCGATTGGCAAGATTATCAATTCCGAATTATTGATGCTCAAGGTCGCAATGTTGCCGAGTTCAAGGGAAATCAAGATTCTGATATCGAAGTACACTTAAACCTAGCCACTGGCATGTATCAGTTGCAGATATTGCAGAATGGTCAATTAAAAGATCAAAGCCGAATTATCATCAAGAAATAATTAGGGCTATAGAATAGGGAAGCCTCTCAGGAAACTGAGGGGCTTTTTTATTGTGTCGATATGAGATTTGAGATTTGAGACGTGAGACCAAGCGGGTTGCTTCACTATAGAGATACAGTTATAATTTTAGCACTAAACAAATCCTTTCATCCTTTTTTCTGTGTTCCGTTTTTCCAGATTTGAGATCTGAGACGTGAGATTTGAGACTTTGTACTTGCTTGATATATAGTTCATTGTACAAAATGAGCTCTCCTCAATCTTGAAAATCCTTTCATCCTTTCTTCTGTGTTCCTGTTATCCAGATTGTAAGGTCTGAGACGTGAGATTTGAGTTTGTACTAAATACTAAAGGCGAATAATTGAGCGTACTTATCTGAAAGGAAGCGCAGCGACCGATCTAGCGTCTAACATCTAAAAGCGAAGGCGTGAGCGGTCTCAAGAAGACTTGGCCCCAATTTTGCATTCTACCTTCAAAATTCATGATGAAGATGAGCCCTACCTATACAAAATGCATTCTGCCAGAAACTTACAAAGCACAGGCCCAGTCTGGGCTAAAGCAGTGCTCCGTATCTAATGAAGGTCTGGACCAGCACAATTGCCTTCAAGCAATTAGCCAAGAATATCAGCATCCCAAAGGCTAGGTTCATTATTTCTAGCCGAACAAGACTCAAGGAATTCTAAAATAGTTGGAACTCCAAAGGTTTATATCTTCCAATTCTTCTACCATTAATACCTGAAAAAGCACAAGTGCTTTTAACCAAAACCTCAAGTGCTTTCAAGCAAAAGTACTTGAGGTTTTCTTTTGCTCATGCTGAAGAAAACAGTAAAACTTCCTGATGTTTACAGTAGAACATGCTGATGTTT
>CATMQD010000306.1 GCA_950073045.1 uncultured Flavobacteriales bacterium
TCCGATGGGTCCTGTTAGTCAGCATGTAGAAAGCGTATCACATGATCAGGAGTTGCACGTATACCGTGGCAATGAGAGTGTGGATAGCATGTTATATGATGACACGGGTGATGGCTATAATCATAAGCAAGGATATTACATCAACCGAAATTTTAGTGTACTACCTTCGGAAGAAACCTACCGTATTACCCAGTATAAAGAAGGGCGAATGCCTAGTCCGATTGAGGAATTTACCATGGTTTGTCATGGTTTCAAAAAGCAGCCTATTATGATTGAGGTGGATAACGAACCATATCAGACTGAGGTAAGTAGCGAAGGAAATACCTATCGCTTCCAAGTACCAGAAGATTTTAAAGAAATAACCCTGCGCTGGGGTTAAATAGCGCGCTTTTTTGAGAGGTGAGGGCCGGTTCCGCAAGGAGCCGGCTTTTTTTTTAGTCTTCGAAGTGTTGGGCTAATTCCTGATAGCCGCTTTTGGAAACTGGCAATTCTTCGCCGTCAATCTCCACCACACTGCGGTTGTATCTCTTTACTATTCGTGAGTTTACTACTCGAGCTCTATGCACTTTTAGGAATCCTTTATCCGCCACTTGATCGTAAAACCAGCTTAGCGAATAGCGAATTAAATAATTACGATCGCGGCTAATCAGTTTAATATAATTGCCATCTGCTTCAGCATAACGGATTTTACTAATCGGCAACTTAATGGTGGTCCAGCCATCTTTAAAGACCAAATCGCCGAGTTCATCCTCATCATCCTTTAGGGCTAAACCAACGGCCATGCTAATTTCTACATCCTTGAAGGGCTTTACTAGATAGGCTCTAGGGTTTAACTTTCGAGCTTCTTCCAATACTCTTCGATCGGTTTGAGCGGTAAGAAACATATACTCTCCCCAAGCATTATCCTCAATGGCAGCCGCAAGCTCTAAACCGCTGCGTTCACTCTCGAGGTTAATATCAACGAGCACCAAATCGAAGGACTTCTCTTTAAGTAATTCCATGGCCGTGCGAGCTTTGTACACGATCTCCACTTCTACCCCATGGTCCTTCTCGATGATTAGCCCTATATGCTCAGCAATTAAACCTTCGTCTTCAACAATTAATACCCTTTTCATTTCCCTGTTTATTCTTCCCTGTATTCTAAGCTAAAGAAAAATTTGCCTTCGGTTTCAAAATGGTGTCGACCTTCTAATTGTCGACTAAAAAGCAAAATTAAACGATTACCCATGCCCATTTTGCTTTCGGCTTTAAAGCCGCCACCATTATCTCGATAGCTGAAGAAAACCCTACTTCCTTCTTCTTCCTTAGTTTTAGAAATTTCAATATTTATTTGCGGCTCCTCCACTTCATTAAAAGCATACTTGAGTGAATTAGCTACTAACTCCGTGCAAATCATTCCTAAAGCAATACCATGAGAAACCTCAAGAATAACATCCGCGGCCTCAATATTGATTTTCAGCTTCTGATTAAATTGCCCCCCAAGAGTTTGTAACTCTGCAATTAATTCTGAAAAATACTCTTTCGCTCTAAGTTGAGTAATTTGCTGTTGCGAATATAGCTTTTCGTGAACCACTGCCATAGCAGTAACCCTTCCTAGGATATCATCCACCATTCGAATTGATTCGGGCGTCATATGCTCTTTCTGCTGAAACTGTTGCACCCGAATTAAGGAGGTAATGAGTTGTAGGTTATTCTTTACACGATGATGTACCTCCTCAATTAAGCCATCCTTCTCATTAAGTGTATTAATTAACTCTTGATTAGCGCCATGCAGCGCTTTTTCGGATACTTCTAAATCGTCTTTATTGCGTTTGAGTCGAGTAAAGAAATAATATAGCCCAACTAAAAGCAGAACTAAGAGTATTAAGAGGGCGGTAATTGCTCTTTGTAAAATTCGCTGGCTCCTAGTTCTCTGAATGGTTTTCTCGCGCTCACTTTCCAAAACTTGCAATCGAGAATCACTTAGTTCCGCACGAAAGCGGCGAGACTGAATCGCTAGGTTTTCCGAAAATCGATGGCGCGCAGCATTCCGATATAAAATTGCTGCCGAATCTCTTAAAGCATAGGCTTCTTGGAACTGACCGAGTCTAGCTTTTAACTTGGCTTTCTTTTCTAGAGCCACATAGGTGAAACCAGGAAGGTAATAAGGAGCTGCCATCTGCATAGCGGAGTCGATATAAGTTAAGGCTTGCCTATTATCTTGCACTCGCATATAATAAGAAGCAATTCGCATAATTGAATTACACATATAGTGGATTCGGCCTTGCTTGCGGAAAACGGCAAATGCCTTTTCAAAATAATCTATGGCCCGGTCTTCCTCATTTTGAGCGAACATATAGCCCAGTTCGAGATAAGAAGTACCCATGTCGTCTAGTAATGAATCGGGTTCTGAATAGCTTAATGACTTTTTAGAAAGAAGGATGACGCTATCTGGATTGCGACGGTGTTCATTGCAAATAGCCGCCAAACGATGGTAGGCCGCGGCCTTCACATGATTACTAAGGCCTTCGAAACTGGGGTGATTAATGAGATAGCTAGCTTCCTCTCTACCTTCATCATAAAGTGCAGCGCTCCGATAAAATTCAACCAAATTAACAATCACTTCCCCCTCCTTCTCCCAGCGGCCATTTGATTGATAAAAGAGTAGGCTTTGCTTAAATAAACTAAGAGCCTCAGGGTAGCGGTTTAGAATGGTGTACAGCCGTCCCTTTAAACGTAAATGCTCAAAATATAAAAGTGAATCTTCCTCCCGGCGCAATAAGCTTCGCGCTCGATCTACCAAGGAATCTGCTACGCGGTAATCACCGATTTCTGTGGCATGGTCTATCGCCACATTATACTCTGCTAAATCTTTACTACCCCTTAACTCTTTAAGAATCAATTCTTGTTTATGCTGAGCCTTAGTTAATCGTGGTTTTATTGGTCGATTAGCAAAAACTGCTGTCGCACTGAATAAGAAAACTAAGACTAGGAATCTAGAGTACTGTATTTTAAAATCGCAAAACACTAATTAGTAAAGACTTCGATGGTCTATCCCGGGATTTTTTTAAAGAAATTTGAAGGTGGGAAGCTACTAAATTGTAGTCTACAAATATTTAAATTGATTTGACAAAAATTACCTTGCGGCTTTAAACACCTGAAATGACCATAGAAAACAAAAAAGTTCATTTAGTTCTTGCTTCCGGAGGCGCTAGAGGCATTGCCCACATTGGCGTTATCGAAAAACTAGAAGAGGCTGGTTGCGAAATTGTAGAAATTGCTGGCTGCTCGATGGGGGCGGTAATTGGCGGTTTGTACGCTGCTGGAAAACTACCAGAGTACAAACAGTGGCTCCTTAAATTGAAGCGGGCTGATGTTTTTAGGCAAATGGATTTCACTTTAGCTCGACATGGTTTCGTGAAGGGTGAAAAGATCTTCAGCACGATAATGGAGTTTATCGGTCCCCAGAAAATTGAGAATTTAAAAATTCCTTTTACCGCCGTGGCTACCGATTTAAACACGGGTGAAG
>CATMQD010000307.1 GCA_950073045.1 uncultured Flavobacteriales bacterium
TGCAAACTGCTTATCAGCGATAAGCGTCCACCGGTCCACACTACATTTTGATCTAATGAGAGGTTTCCACTTAAAAACAATTGCTCCCGTTCCGGAAAATCAAAAGTTCCATCTGGAAGCGTAACTCGGTCTATAGCGCTGGAATAGTTCGGTAAGGAGCCGCTTAAATTTAACTGTGGTAATAAGCTTGCTCTAAACTGGCGGTAATTCCAATAACGGTTTTCGGCTGTGTTTATAGCTCTGTAGTAAGAAGGTGATTGCTTTTGTGCTTCGTTAATGGCGGTTTGTAAATCTAGCAACTGGCCTTGGCCCGAGCTATATTGAACCAGAAAAAGAAGGGAAAGGGAAAGCAGAATTTTATTCATAGCGCAAAGATTCGACCGGATTTTTTTGGGCTGCTTTTTGGGCTGGTGATAGTCCAAATACCAAGCCGGTAATGGAAGCAAATCCAAAAGAGATAACAATGGACATTGGACTTACAATGGTTTCTATATCGGTAAACTCACTTACCAGGAAGGAGGCGAGCAAACCTAAAACTACTCCAATGATTCCACCATTTAAACTAATAAGAAGGGCTTCAAAAAGAAACTGAGTGATGATGTCTTGTTTCTTAGCGCCTATGGCCAAGCGGGTGCCAATTTCTTTGGTACGTTCTAATACCGAAGCCAGCATAATATTCATAATCCCGATGCCGCCTACCAAGAGCGAGATTCCAGCGATGGCGCTCAAAACTAAATTAAAAATGTCCTTAGTTCTTTGCTGTTGCTCCAATAATTGCTGAGGAATAATAATCTCAAAATCGACCACCTGGTTGTGCTTTCGTTTTAATAAGCGACTAATTACCTCTGCGCTACTTTCTAAATATTCACTGTCATCAATTTGTATTACCAGTCGGTCGAGCTGATGATAATTGTAAATTTTATTCTCATCCTCATCGTCATCATCTCTGCCTCGAGCTTCTTTTAAACGAGCCCGATCACGGTAGCGACTTAAAATAGTGGTGATGGGAGCGTAGATATCCATATTATAATCTCGGATACCTAGGTTTTCTTTAGCCTTAGCGGTGATGTTTAAGGTTTGAGAAACCCCAATAATGGTTAGCCACTGCGAGCCAACCTTAATTTTTTTACCCAAGACCCTTTCTCCAGGAAAAAGCTTTTTAGCCATACCGCTACCGATAATGCAAACGGGATCTTGATTTTGAATATGGTTTTCGGAAAACATTTGCCCGTAGCGCAAAGGAATATTTGAAACGGGAAAATAACTTGGCTTTACGCCGATAAGTTTGGTGCTACGACGGCGACCAGAGGAAATCACAAAAGTTTCGATAATCACTTCTGGGCTTATTGCTTTAACTGATGGAATCACGGATAGAATGCTAGCCGCATCACTGAGGTCTAGACCCTTTGAGAATTTTTTGGTCTCCGTTACTGGATCTTCCTGAAGCTTTTCATCCTTCTGTTCAACAATGGGTTTAACCTCGATATTATTAACTCCAACTAATTCGATTTGTCGTAGAACTTCAGCCTGAGCTCCTTCACCAATAGCGAGCATGGTAATAACGGCAGCCACCCCGAAAATAATCCCCAAGGCGGTAAGAACCGAACGTAGTGTATTAGCTAGAATGGCATCTAGTGCGATATTAAGATTGGTAAGCAGACGCTCCATGCTTCTAGTTTAAGCGCTGGATTTCCTGATCTACCGCTGATGCAGGCTCGGTTAAAAAGACTTCTACATCGGCCTTGAGACCACGATCAATTACCGCAAATTCATCATTACGCGCCGCAATGCTTACCTCGCGTTTTTCAATGCCTACGTCTTTTACATAAACGAAGGTTATCTCATCTTCACTAAAAATGGCTTCCAAAGGAATTTGCACTACCGAGTCGAGGGTGGAGGTAACAATTTCATTGGAGGTCGTCATCCCCGGACGATAAGTACTGTCCGATTCATTAACGGCAATTACAATTTCAAAGACCTTGCTCTCCGAGTTTTCTCGGTCTTCGCCCACATTGGCCACTTGACTAACGGTTCCGCTTAGTTTCACATCGGGAAAAGCATCCAGACCAATATTAACCTTCTGACCAGCTTTAACTTTTCGGATATCCACCTCATTGATATAGGTTTTGCTTTCCATTACACTGAGATCGGGTAGGGTAGCTACTCCTGGGTCCCAAGGGGAAATCGTTGAACCCGTTTTTCTTTTTTGACCGCCCCATTCTCGGATGTAGGTCACCATACCTGGTTTGGGGGCAATTATTCTAAACTCTTGTTCAAGATCTTGCAGCTTATCATATTGATTTTGAGTTTGGGCTAAATTGGCACCAGCTTCTACCATTTTCGCTTCGCTCTGCATTTTCTTGATTTTGTAGTTCTCTTTATTCTGCTCTAGATTTTGATTTAATTTCTCCAAGTCTAATTTTAAGCGTTGCACCGTTGCTGGCGGTTCAAATGCGCTTTGCTCAATTTCTACTTTTTTCTGCCGAATGTCGAATTCCAAGCTTTCAATAGTACTGCGCTGCTGGCGAAGTTCTAAGGAAGTATCTAATTGAGTTTGGGTGTATTGGCTGCGCGCTTTTTCCAATTCATTAAAAAGCTCATTAAGCTTTCCGCTGAGTTCGGTTTTATCCAATTGCGCTACATAGTCTCCCTTTTCTACATAAGTGCCCTCTGGCACGATATCCGAGATTTTAATATTGTAAAGTCCGTAGCGGCGAACATTACGAGGACCACTAATGTCTTCCGAGTTTTTAGCAAGAAGTTCACCAGAGCTGGTTACTGCATCCTGAAAATCGGCAACAAAGGATTTGGTGGTTATATCTCTAGAAATTTCTTCTTCGCCACTAAAGGCCCAGAAAAGTAGGATTAATGCCAGAGCTCCGGCGCCAATCCATAGATTGCGATTTTTCTTCAAGGTTTTGCTTTTTTAACAGAGTGCGACTAAGGTAGGATTTTTCGCTACTTATTTAATCATCTCTAGATTTCCCTTCTAGAGGATTAAACTCAATCCCCATTACATAATTGTTAATGACCTCTAGTTTTTGAGCATATTCATCGCCCATAAATCCATTGAGGTCATCATAATCAACTACTTGCTGATAGGCGCGTTGCATTTGATTGGCGATTGGAAAGTAGGACCAATGCCATTTTTCTTCCCGGTAGCCCGCATCGCGATATGCGTTAAAGGCGGTATAAGGTTGAAAGAAACCGTATTCACCAGCATGCTTTTGTAACCAAGCATAAATTTTAGCGCCTTCGCCTGATTCGAAATAGGCATTATTTAATTGGTTGAGGTCGATATCGGTACCCCAATGATGCCGACTGGTGCCTGGCATGGAGCTATATTGTAAAATCCGCTCCGCACGATCGCTTTCTTCGCCACCAAAGGTGAGCCACTT
>CATMQD010000308.1 GCA_950073045.1 uncultured Flavobacteriales bacterium
AAAGTGGAAGTAGTAGGGCGAAAAGATAGGCTGAAGCGCCATCGAAAAAGTGCCAAGCCCATAAGCCTGGTGCAATCCAAGTAACTATTTCCAGAAAAAAACGCAGGGCTAAGTTTAGGCTTTTCATCCTTTTTTCATTTCGTAATCGAATTTACTTCGGGCACCATAATCTGGGAAAAATGGCGCTCCCCTAAGATAGGCAGCAGGGAAATTATAGGAAACAACATTAGAGTAGCTGTATTCACCAGCTTTTAGTTCGGCCTTTAAGCGTACCTTAATATTACTATGGCCTTCGGGTATATTAAAGGTGTATGAGATTTTACTGCGGCCTGGCATTTGGAAGTAATCATCATAATCGTTGTAAATATCAAGATCTAAATCGCTAATGCTTATCCATTCACCCTGGCGCACTTGATATTCCAGTGAAGCAATTAGGTAGCCACTTTCGTGGTAAACGGAAACACTGTCTTTATTGGTGTTAACCAAACTCGCTATCAGTTTTCCATCTACAATTTCTAAATAGGGTTTTAGGCTCTTTCGGTCATAGCCACGTCTCGATTCTAGTTCTTGAATATCCTTAGAATGCATAGCCATTTTCACTCGGAAGTAGTCTTCCATGGCAAAAGGTGGGTTCTCGCTTAATAATCGGCCCGCAATACTTTTCCCTTTATTATCAATAACTACTAGGCTATCGCCTTTAATTAAGGAAAGCATTTCTGGAAAATTGATTTTGTTGTAAACCAAGGGATGACTTAAACGATGGTCTAAAGAGCTTTGGGTGAATTTGAAATGCTCTGCACTAATAATGGAATCTTCCCAATGATGAAGGCGCCACGTTTTATCGGCAAATTCTGACGGACTATCAGAGCCAAAGAAATAGCCTTCGCGATAGCCAATCGGGTGAATGTATCGGTAGGCTAAAGGGTGGAGCAGGGAGTTATTTACATCCAATAGCGACCATTGTCTATTTTGCCGCACTAAGAGATAGTCATCATCGTCGGAGGGTAGTACTTTATCAAAGAGGTAGTCTCCTTCTATAGTTCGATCATAAGCATCGTATAGGGCCCACTTTTCACTTCCTTGCAAGAGGGCAACTTCTTCCTCTTCCATACTTTGGGCTAAATACACCGCGGCGCCAAATTTATTGGGCTCTCCTCCAGGGAGGATGCATTCGCTGCTATTTATCAGAGGTTCACTGCTAATTTCTGTTTCGTAATGCTTAAGCAGATGGCTGGGCCGATCTAAATACAGGTAGCGATTCCAAAGTATAAAGGTGCTGAGGTAGTAGCTTGGTTTGGCTTGTTTCTCAAAGAGTAATCGTCCTTTATTATCATAAACGGAGAATTCACCATCCGACTCTATAAAAGCATAGCCCTGATGGTTAAAGGCAAGGGTATCTACCGCCTCAAAAGTATGGGCTAATCGAAAATCTCGTTTGTTTTTACCAATGTATTGATGGACGCGCTTTTCGTTTTTATTCCAAGCATAAAGGCCGCTTTTAGTGGTAGTAAATAGAGGGTCTTCAGAAAGAAGCACGGTATCTCCGTCCGCATTTTGGAGCAGGTAAGGCCCCTCACCAATTACTATCAGCTCGCCAAATAGACTAGGCTCTTTCGGCCAGTTTGGAGCTGGGTAAAACTGACCTTTATCGCTTAAGTATTGGTATTTATGCTCATGGTACACCAAGGCAAAGGAGCCCTTAAAAGGGTAAGCCAATTGGAAATGGAGATCAGCTAATCTCCGCCCCGATTCATTGATATAGATAAAGTCACCTCGATCTATAGCCAGGTAGTACTCCTTTCCCAAAGGATGGATGTATTCATAAGGATCACGGTTTAGGGTATCGCGGTATTCATCGATAAGCCAGAAGCCAGCATCGCTATGCACGGGAACCTGGGCCCAAGCATTTAAACTAAGTGCTAAACAAAAAGATAATAGAGCCTTCTTCATAATGGAAAGGCAGAGGGTAAAATCGGAATCGAGCGCTAAGGTGCAAAATTGAGGCCAGAAATGAGGTGGGGGATGTGAGGTATGAGACGTGAGACGTGAGATTGTGTGCGTGCCTGACATAAGCTTTTCTCAAAATAGTTATCCGTTCATCCTTTTTTCTGTGTTCCATTTAGTCCAGAGGCCAGCTGTGAAACGTGAAACGTAAGGTTTGAAACGTATGTGCGTGCCTCACAAAAGTTTTTCTCAAAGTGGTGATCCTTTTATCCGTTTCTCCGTGTTCCAATTACCGGGCTAAATCCTTCTTAGTAGCCATTCCAATGGACCATGTTTAAACTTGGCGATATACCAATTGGCAAAGAGAATACAAGCCAAACTAAATACAAGGGCATAGCTTAAACTAAAGTACAGCGGAAATTCACCAATTTGATGGCTGCCGAATAATTCCGGTAAACTCATGCCAATTACTACATGCGCTACATAGTAAGTAAGAGCCATTTGCCCGGTTCGATCCAAGGCTTGTACCACTTTAGAATCCTTTTTACGCCAAGCCCAAAGTATGCTTAAGCTAATCACCGTAAAGGCAATACCCACTCCGCTTAGCATATACATTGGATTTGGAGGCATGGGCGAAGTACCAAATAAAAACTCCGCACTATCGGGCGTAAATCGTAAAACCTCAACCGCCTGACGGGCAGCAAAGGGTGATAAAACTAAAATGGTGATAAATAGGGCCAGTCCTCGTTGCAGTAAGGCGATGATGAAAGTTTCATCATAAAGATCCTTCTTGCCCAGCCATATCCCTACAAAGAGAAAGGCTGCCCAAGGAATAAAAGGATGAAAACCATTAAAGAATAAATTGCGCGCAAAACCTTCAACCGTCCAGAAATCTAAATACTCCAAGCTGTTCCAATCCCAAGATTGCTCATAGTCGAAGTTAAAAAGCAAGATCGCAAAGACCACGATAAGCAATAAGGCCATGCGAATGCTATAAGCTTCCGGTTTAAAAACAAAAAAGAGACCCACTACCATATACACGCCGTAATAGTGGAGGATATCCGCCGGCCAAATTGTGAAATAGGTGAGGCCAAGAGCAAATAAAAAGAGGGCCCGCTTAAAGATTCGCAATTGTACCTTCCGCTGCGCCTTAGCATCGCCTTCTGCCTTTTTAGCCATTAACGACATTCCTACTCCAGCTAAAACCACAAACACCGCCGAGGCCCGGCCAGTGAAAATATCACCCGCTGCTTGTAGCCAGCCAGGGCCTTGCTCTCCTAAAACGGTTTTAAAGTTTACGATGATCATGCCGACCACGGCAATAGCCCGGGCGACATTAATTCCAGTAATTCGCTTTGAGGATTTGGATGATTTTTGTGCTCCCATTACA
>CATMQD010000309.1 GCA_950073045.1 uncultured Flavobacteriales bacterium
AACTTGAGTGATCGAGTCGGCAATCTACCGCTTGAAAGCTGAGGTTGAAGTCGCTAAGTTCCTCAAAGCGCAGACCGAGCATTTTACAAGCAGAGAAGTAGGCATCTTGAATTTTACTGCCCTTCCAGCGCATATTACTGAAATCGCATTCTATAAACTCGCATTCTGTAAATAGGTAGCCACTAAGATGTTGATCTTGAAAATTACAATTCACAAAACGACAAGCTTCATATTCTCCTTTCGTCAGTTTTTTATCCCGAAAGTCCTTGTTCTCAAAATCTTCTTCGCAGTAGTATTCCATTCCATAGCGCTTTGAGCAAATATCTTTTTTATCTCTTAATTGAGATTTAGTTAGGCTCTAATTCAAAAAGGAAAATTAAATTATAAAGACCTAATTAAGCTTACAGCAATTAAGAGCGGAGGCGGTGCGCGATTTTTTTATGGAGATGGGCTTAAAGGCTAATCAGATTGAAATAGATATTGCCGAGCCCGCAAATGCTTGTAGCAGCTATTTATCGCAGAGTAGAATTAGTGGGGAAAGTATAGCTTATTGCTTAGCAAGCTATACTTAATGGCCCCCATCCTTTTTTTAGAAGCTATAATTAGTCTTGACCTTTAATTTGGCTTTAATATATTGCAAGCCCAAAGCGAAAACCTGATTATGCCCGCTAATTCCGTGTCGCTTAAGGCGCTGATTGTTTATTTGCTGATAGCCACATTTTCACTAAAGGCTCAAAGTGATTCCCTTTGTATTAAAAGTGCGGTAATCCTTAAAATGACCGAGGATTATCATTTTGCAGCACCCCCGAAGGACTCTACCTTTTCATCCTTGATCTACGATAAGTTTATCGCCAAATTAAGTGGGGGCTTAGCATTCTTTACCCAGGAAGATTTAAGTGAATTAGAAAGCTGGCGCTATAAATTGGTGGACGATAAGCAAGCTCCTTGTGATTTAAAAGCCAAGGCGGTTAGTGTGTACAGCACGCGTATGCAAGCCCTTTTAGATCTTTTAGCAGCCGAGTCGAAACGGGTTCCAAGTATTAATGAAGCCACTTTTTATGAAAGTAAAAGTGAAGGAAATTATGCCAATGAGTCGGAGTGGAAGCAGCACTGGCAATCCTATTTAAAGCTGCGGGTTTTGTGGGCGGTTTACGAAGACAGTATCGCTAATCCATCTACAGAAGTGCTAAAGAATTGGAAATACCGGGTTTGCCAAAACATTTCTTGTCGTATTCAAAATCAAGTCGATAACTTCGAGGCGATTGAAACATTTGTGGAGGAGCAATACCTGCGAACATTATGCAATGCAATTGATCCGCATACCAATTACTTCAATCGTTTTGATATGCAAAGCTTCGAGCGGTCGCTCTCTCGAAATGCCCTTTCTTATGGTTTTGAGATTTATAGAAATCAGTCTGGAGAAATTGAAATTTATAAGATTATTCCAGGCAGTCCAGCTTGGAGGAGCAATCAGCTTAATGAGGGTGACATTTTATTAGGAGCTGCCAATACGGCGATTGAAGGTGAGGACTTTTCCTGCATGCCCATGGCTGATATCCTAAAAATGGTGGAGGGAGAAGACACCATTCGCACCGATTTTAAAGTGCGAAAGAAGAGCGGCGAAACCATAGAAATATCACTGCCAAAGGAAAAATTGGCGGTAGAAGAAAACCTGATTGAGACCTATATCCTCGAAGGAGATCAAAAGGTGGGCTATATCTATTTACCTTCTTTTTATGAGTCTGAGGAATCTTACTCTAGCGGTCGGGGATGCGCGGTGGATGTTAGCAATGCGCTTATCCGCTTAAAGCGAGAAGGAGTGGAGGCCTTAATATTTGACCTCCGCAATAATGGTGGTGGAGCTATGTATGAAGCCTTGCGCTTAGCCGGGATTTTTGTGGACTATGGAGCGCTATCTATTTACTCCAATGGGGCAGAAGTACAAACCTTAAAGGATATGGACCGCGGCTATATCTTTGGGAAACCGATGGTGGTTTTAGTGAATTCCTATAGTGCATCGGCTTCCGAATTATTTGCATCGGCCCTCCAAGATCGCAACCGTGCGGTGATTGTTGGTAGTCCTACTTATGGGAAATCTACCGCTCAAAATATTGTTCCGCTTTTAAGCTATCACGGTCGGGATACCACCGTGATTCCTGCCAGCTATATGAAACTTACTACCGGGGCCTTTTTCCGGGTAACCGGCGAAACCCATCAAAAGGAGGGAGTAATTCCCGATATTAATTTACCCAATGCCGTGGATTTTAGCGATGCCCGAGAGTCTTCCGAAGTTTCGGCCCTCGACTTTGATGCTATAAAAAAGAAGACCTATTATTTTCCGGCCAAAGCTCTGCCAATCGAAGACCTAGCGGCCAAGAGTCGCACTCGATTAGAGCAGGATAGTTCTTGGCAAGTACTGTTGAAGCAAGATTTGGAGCTAGAGGAAAGCTATAAAATACCCTTGCGCTACGAGGATTTTAAAGATTATATGGCTGCTGATGAGCAGACTCTATTTGCCGATCATGCTAGTAAAATACCTTATAAAGTATCCAGCTTAAAGTTGATGTTCTCTTTTCAACCAGAAGAAGACGAGCAAGGTGCAGCTAGCCGAAAGTCCATTGAAAGAGACCCTTATATTTCCGAATCCTATTTTATTCTCAAAGATTTAATCCAATCAAATAACAAGTAATGCGAAATCTCTTTGCTTTTTTAGTGGTAGCCTTTTTTACTACCACAATTCAGGCCCAAGATACCCAGGCGGCCTTAGCTTATATGGAAGACATTAATAATGCGGTAGATGATACTCAAGGTGAAACTTGGCGCTATTTAAAGGCCGCTACCAAAGGTCGTAGTGCCCGCACTATGGAGCGCAAGCGGGAAGCCTTGGTGGATGAAATTGGTGATGTAATCGGTAAGGTGCGCAAGATTGGTGGCTTTAAGGGCGACCGTGCTTACCAGACCGAGGTGCTTAATTATTTAAAGTTAACCCATATCGTAATCCGCGAAGATTATTCCCAGATTATGGATATGGAGGATATTGCTGAGCGCTCTTACGATGATATGGAGGCCTACCTTTTAGCCAAGGAAATTGCCAGCGAAAAGATGGATAGTGCATTAACTATTTATCAGAATGCACAAGAAGAATTTGCCGCAAAGCATAATATCGAATTGGTAGAAGGAGAGAAGTCTCGTCGCCAAGAAAAGATCGCTAAGGCCAGCAAGGCCCTCGGTTATTATAATAACATCTTCCTGATTTTCTTCCGCGCTAATGTGCAGGAGAGCTATGTGATTGATGCGATGAACCGCAATGATTTGGTGAGCTTAGAAC
>CATMQD010000310.1 GCA_950073045.1 uncultured Flavobacteriales bacterium
ATGGGTCTTACGAAACTTTAAGTAAGCGTGAGCGTCTTCAAGTGGATCGTCAACGTGCGAAGCTCGACAAACAATTAGGGTCAATTGCTGACATGACTCGTTTGCCAGGTGCTTTATTTATCATTGACATCACAAAAGAGCATATCGCTGTAAAAGAAGCTAAGAAATTAGGTATCCCGGTATTTGCAATTGTAGATACTAACTCAGATCCTACTCAGGTTGATTACGCGATTCCTGGTAATGATGATGCTACCAAGTCAATCGACTTATTAGTAAGCAAGGTTACTGGTTATATCCGCGAAGGTTTAGCTGAACGCGCTGCTGAAAAGACCAAGGCTAAAGATGCCAAAATCCAGAAAGCTGCCGCTAAAGCAGAAGCTGCACCTGAAGAAACTTCAGAAGAAGGCGAAGCCAAAACTGAAGCTTAATTTCACCTAAGCATAACAAGCATTTAATTCATAGGAAGGGGTGAAAAGCGATTTTTATCCCTTCTTTTTTTAAGAATCAATTCTAATATCTGATACAATGGCTAAAATTACCGCCGCTGAGGTAAATAAACTCAGAAAACAGACCGGAGCTGGAATGATGGATTGTAAGAAAGCCTTGGTTGAAGCCGAGGGAGATTTCGAACAAGCTGTTGATATTCTTCGTAAGAAGGGACAGAAAGTTGCTGCTAAGCGTGCCGATCGCGAGGCAACTGAAGGCTGTGTTCTTGCCGGTACCAATGGCGATAACAGCTTTGGCGCAATCGTAAGCTTGAATTGTGAAACTGATTTCGTTGCTAAAAACGACAGCTTCGTAGAGCTTACTCAAAGCATTTTAAATGTGGCCCTTGAAAGTTCTTTTGCTGATAAAGACGCATTGTTAGCTGCTAGCTTAGGCGACATGACTGTTGCTGAGAAACTAGTAGAGCAAACTGGCGTTATCGGTGAGAAACTGGAAATTGGATCTTACGAAGTAGTGGAAGCACCTTTCGTAGCCTCTTATATCCATGCTGGTAACAAACTTGCAACTCTAGTAGGTTTAAGCAAAGAAGCTGCCGAAGCTGGAAGAAATGTAGCTATGCAAGCTGCCGCTATGAACCCAATCGCTCTTGATAAAGATGGTGTGGACCAAGAAACTATCGACCGCGAATTGGAAGTAGGTAAAGATCTTGCTCGCCAAGAAGGTAAGCCAGAAGAAATGTTGGACAAAATTGCCATGGGTCGTTTAGGTAAATTCTTCAAGGAAAATACCCTTACCCAGCAAGCTTATATCCGCGATAATAAACTAAGCGTTGAAAAGTACTTACAGTCTGAAGACAAAGATCTTAAGGCCGTTTCTTTCAAGCGTGTGGGCTTAGGAGTTTAATTTACTCTAAGCATTAAATTATAGGCCGTCCCGGCAAAGCCGGGACGGCTTCTTTGTTTTTTAAAATAGGCGCCTTACAATTGCATAAAGAGGGTGAAAGATTTATCAGCTATCCTCGTATCTTTGTGCGAATCAGCAAAACCAAATCATGAAATACCAAAGAATACTCCTAAAATTAAGTGGAGAATCACTTATGGGTGATCAAGCCTACGGAATTAATGGCGATCGCCTAAAGGAGTACGCTACCGAAATTAAAGCAGTTGTTGAACTAGGTGTTGAAGTAGCCCTGGTAATCGGAGGAGGAAATATCTTCCGTGGCCTGAAAGGCGCAAGTGAAGGTATGGATCGCACCCAAGCCGACCATATGGGAATGTTAGCCACCGTGATTAATGGTTTGGCCATGCAAAGTGCTCTAGAAGCAGAAGGTGTGAAAACCCGCTTGCAAAGTGCTATTGAAATGAACAAGGTTGCTGAACCCTACATTCGTCGTCGTGCTACCCGCCATCTAGAAAAAGGTAGAGTAGTTATCTTCGGAGCCGGAACCGGTAACCCCTACTTTACTACCGATACCGCTGCTACTCTACGTGCTATTGAGGTGGACGCAGATGTAATTCTAAAAGGAACTCGTGTGGATGGAATTTATACCGCAGATCCTGAAAAGGATTCTTCCGCCACCAAGTATGAGTCTATCTCCTTTAAGGAGGTATATGAAAAAGGTCTTAACGTAATGGACATGACCGCCTTTACCCTGAGTAAAGAGAATGATCTGCCTATTATTGTTTTTGATATGAACAAACCTGGAAACCTATTAAACCTTCTTAAAGGAGACAAGGTAGGAACCCTGGTAGCAAATTAATTTTTTCAATCTCATGGAAGATATCGATCTGATCATTGGTGAGGCTGGGGATAGCATGAAAAAGGCCCTGCTTCATTTGGACAAAGAATTATTGAAAATCCGCGCTGGCAGGGCTAACCCGGCTATGCTCGAAGGAGTAATGGTAGAATATTACGGCTCGATGAGCCCCCTATCTCAGGTGGCTAATGTTTCGGTACCCGATGCGCGAACATTGAGCGTGCAACCTTGGGAGAAAGGTTTGATTCCAGAAATTGAAAAGGCCATTATGAATGCCAATTTGGGGCTTAATCCTCAGAATAATGGGGAAATGGTGATTATTAATATTCCACCATTGACCGAGGAACGTCGTCGTGATCTTGTAAAAAGAGCTAAGGCTGAAGGTGAAGAAGCCAAGGTTTCCATCCGTTCGGCCCGAAAGGATGCTAATGATATGCTTAAAGATTTGGATGGCGTTAGCGAAGACCTCGTAAAAGATGCTGAGGAGCGTGTACAAAGCCTTACCAATAAAAATGTGGCTAAGGTGGATGAAGTGATCGACGTAAAGGAAAAAGAAATAATGACCGTTTAATTGGAGCACATTAGATAAACTGAGCCTCTTCATTTTTTGAAGAGGCTTTTTTATTTCGCAGCAACGCAAAGTACCAACTCGCCTTTAGGCGGACGCTCTTCGCAGGATTGAATTAATTCGCTTAAAGTTCCACGACGAGTTTCCTCAAATTTCTTGGAAATCTCACGACTAAGGCTGGCCAATCTTTCTTCACCAAAATGCTCTGCCAGGTCCTTTAAAGTGCGGGCAATGCGATGTGGACTTTCGTAAAACACCAAAGTTCGCTCTTCTTCAGACAATTTTTGGAGCTTGGTTTGTCTCCCTTTTTTAGGAGGAAGAAATCCTTCGAAACTAAAATTATGGGCCGCTAAGCCGCTCACAACTAGGGCCGGAATTAAAGCGGTAGCGCCGGGTAGGCATTGAACTTCAATATGAGCATTAATCGCCTCCCGTACCATTAAATATCCTGGATCGGAAACAGCAGGAGTGCCTGCATCACTAATTAGTGCTATGGAGCGACCTGCCTGTAGCATCTCTACAAACCGTGCAGTTTGACGATGCTCATT
>CATMQD010000311.1 GCA_950073045.1 uncultured Flavobacteriales bacterium
GGTTTGCAGTAAATACAAACTGAACATCAAGATCTAAACGGAGTTTGAAACCTCTAATTTGAATATCTCCCTCTTGGAGAATATTGAAGAGCGCCACTTGGATACGCGCCTGTAAATCGGGCAATTCATTGATCACAAAAATGCTACGATGGGCACGCGGAATCATCCCGAAATGGATGGTACGTTCATCGGAGTAAGGGAGCTTTAAGTTAGCCGCCTTAATAGGATCAACATCGCCAATTAAATCGGCAATACTAACATCGGGGGTGGCTAGTTTTTCGAAATAGCGCTCCTCGCGATGAATCCAATGAATAGGACTTTCATCGCCATGCATGGCAATAATGTCGCGAGCTTGACGAGAAATTGGCGCTAGTGGATCATCATTTAATTCAAAGCCTTCTAAAGCGGGAATATACTCATCTAAAAGCGCAGTCATTTGTCGGGCCAAGCGTGTTTTTGCTTGTCCGCGTAAGCCTAAGAAATTAATATTATGACCCGCTAAAAGAGCACGTTCTACATCGGGAATTACCGTGTTCTCATATCCATGAATCCCAGTGAATACGCTTTCTCCCGCCTTTAATTTAACAACTAGGTTTTGGCGAATTTCTTCTTTAATGCTTTTTGCTTGGTAGCCACTCTTTTTAAGGGCTCCGAGAGTTTTTATTTTGGAAATATCCATATTAATTTATTCTGCGCTTGCGGTTGTTTTCGTAGTCCTGAAAAATAAAATCGCCTAAACCATTTAGGCCGGTGTAAAAGGCTTTCCCCTTATTAGCTTGCGTGAAATTATCTACAAATTGCTGTAGGTATGGGTCTTGGGCTATCATGAAAGTAGTGATGGGAATCTGCGCTCTACGGCAGGCTGCCGCCCGATTATAGCATTTGCCAACGATGTAATCATCGAGCCCCATGCTGTTTTTATAATAGGTGCCATCGGGCTCATTTAAGCAACTGGGCTTGCCATCGGTAATCATGAAAATCTGCTTATTGCTGTTTTTCTTCTTACGTAATAAGTCCATGGCCAAATCAAGTCCGGCTACAGTATTTGTATGGTAGGGACCTACTTTTAAATAGGGAACTTCCTCTAATTCAATTTGCCAAGCATCGTTGCCAAAAACGATAATGTCGAGCGTGTCTTTAGGATAGCGACTTTTAATAAATTCAGCTAAGGCTAAAGCCACTCGCTTGGCCGGAGTAATACGGTCTTCTCCATATAATATCATGGAGTGACTAATATCAATCATCAAAACCGTGCTGAGCTGAGCCTTATAGTATTGTTCGTTTACAACTAAATCGTCCTGACTCAAGTTAAAGTCATCTACCCCACTTTTTGTATAGGCATTTTTTACACTTTGCTGCATATCAATTTGGTCAATACTGTCTCCAAATTGATAGGGTCGGTGGTCGCTGCTATTTTCGTCGCCAGGACCAGTATGTTTAGTGGGATGATTGCCTTGCTGGCTTTTCTTAAGTTTTCCAAAAACCTGCTCTAGTGCTCGGTGCCGTATAGCGCGCTCCGTTTTGGCCGTCATGCTTAATCCGCCAGGACCATCTGGACCATCAATTTCTTCTCTTAGAAAGCCTTTCTTTTTAAGGTCTTCCAAGAAATCATCGATGCTATAGTCTTTGGTGCTTAGCTGATATTCATTATCCAACTCTCGCAACCAATCAATGGCCTCATCTACATCACCACTGGTGTGCAGTAGAAGCTCCTTAAATATATCGAGTAGCTTTTCGAAGGTGCTCTTCGCTTTGCCGCTGTATTCGGAAAATCGTAATCCTTGCATTAGGGGAAATTCAATAATAAAACCCGCAGATGCAAGGAAGGTTTTAAGCTTTTAACAATGGCTTGATGCCTTTAATTGATAGAGCCCATCACTCTTTGCATAAAGCTATTGAGCGCTTCTTTCTGTGGGGTACCGCTTTTCATGTCTTTATACACTTCTAAGGCACCATAAAAATTGGACATTAATTCGCCAATGGTTTCAAGTTCCTCGTCTTTTAAACCCTTGGCATCAGCCATATGCTCCAACAACTCAATGGTTTCGTTTACCCAATCTTCGTCGTTGGCTTCAATAAATTCTACGGTGTGTTTAATAATTGGTAGTCGCATGATTTGATCTTTAAAGCAAAAGTAATATTGTGTATAGTTATCTTAAATGAATTGCTATAGTTTTTGACTATAATTTCATATTGTAAATTGCGCCCAAATAGAAAGCAATGGGAAGCATTAGCAAGGTAGTTTACAAAGGGGCTTTACGCAATGAGGCAAGGCACATAAAATCTGGAGAAGTTATTTTAAACGATGCTCCAATAGATAATAATGGGCGAGGGGAGGCCTTTTCACCCACCGATATGGTGGCCACGGCTTTGGCTACTTGTGCCCTTACGGTGATGGGGATTAGAGCCCAAGATGAAGGTTTTGATTTAGAGGATGCTACTGCAGAGGTAGTTAAGAATATGGCTAGTGACCCCCGTAGAATTGAAAGTATAGAATTGAGGATTAGGCTAAAAGCTAATTGCTCCGAAAAAATGCAAAAGATTCTGGAGGGGATAGCCCGCAATTGTCCGGTGGCTAAAAGCCTAGATCCTCAATTAAAACAAGAATTACAGTTTGAGTGGCAGTCTTAGAAAACTAAGATCTGTTTTTGAAGGCTCTCGCCATCATTGAAATAAACCTGCACTAAATACAATCCCGCAGGGAGCTTTTTAATTGAATACCTGCGCATGGCATGGTAATGTTCTAAAGTGTTGCCCCTTAAATCCATAAGCTTTACCGACATAATTTCTTTACTACTTTCTAAACTGAAATAATCTTCACTGGGATTAGGGTAGAGGTCCAGCTGAGCGTGATTGTTTTCATTTAAGCCAACATTCCTAGCCATCCGATACACATCTTTAAAAGATAGATGAGCAAAAAGATAGCCTCCGGCAGGATAAAACCTTTGTACCGAGTTGGTACCATTTGGATCTGTCGGTAAATTCTGATTTTGATAGGTCCAGCTATTTCCAAGATCCGAAGAATAAAGGATTTCTACTTTTTCATTAGTGCCTTTAGGTCCAGCTCCAAGCCAGAGCTCTGAACCTTCGCAATAAATAGAATTAATGCTTCGGGCGGTAAAGGCACCTTGACCTAGAATATTTTGCATGTATAAGGTATCCCAGTTATCGCCATAATCCTGAGATCGGAATAAAATCCAGTCTAAGTTAGAGTCGCGGCTAATCATGAAAATATTAGCATCACTTTTTGCTACAGCGGTACCTATGGCAAAACCTAAATTGTTATTGGCCGGCTGTTGATA
>CATMQD010000312.1 GCA_950073045.1 uncultured Flavobacteriales bacterium
AGGATTGCAGTGAACCAGAAACGACAATTATTTGCCGGTGATCACATTTGAGGCCACGCGATAGGTTGAGGTAATTGGCTAGGTTATGCTTCAACTGATCTAATCCCGAAGAAGGAGAATAGGAAAGGGCGGAGGACTTAATGTGACGCCAGTATAAATTAGATAAATTTTTCCACTGATTAACCGGGAAAATATCCAAAGGTGGTAGTCCGGGCCTAAAAGCGATACTTTGATCTTCGGTGCTGTTTATTAATCCCGTATTGGCTTGAAAAGCGCGGCCCATAACCGATATCTCAGGATAGTCTACATCTTTTAAGGCTTTGGCAATACTCCCATCGGCCGTTTTTTCGAGTCCTTTTACTTGGTGGCCCGAGCCAGTTTTAGAGTAGATATAACCCTCCAACCG
The DNA here is from genome assembly GCA_950073045.1 of uncultured Flavobacteriales bacterium. Taxonomy (GTDB): domain Bacteria; phylum Bacteroidota; class Bacteroidia; order Flavobacteriales; family Schleiferiaceae; genus Croceimicrobium. The sequence continues at coordinate 407 of CATMQD010000312.1, forward strand.
TAGGAGCTCATAAGCTTTAATAACTGTGGTTCTAGATAATCCCAAGGCCTCGGCCATTTTTCGAGTGGCCGGTAAACTATAGTCCTTGGGAACATCATTATTAATAATGGCATCTTTTAATACACTGTGTAGCCTTTCGTATAAGCGGAGGTTGTTTTGCCGTGAAGCATGACGCGCCGTTTTTTCTTGGTACTGACGAACCAATCGCTGTAAAAGGTCTTCCATATTGGTATTAAAAATTATAAATAATTGGTATGCTAAAGCTAAGCTAAATTCGAATTCCTTCGTGCGGTGATTAGTTCTGTAAATACAGAGTCCCTTATAAAAACATTTAAAATCAGATTGTTATGAGAAGAATTTTTACCCTTTTATTTTTAGCCTTAATGGCAGCGCCGATATATGGTCAGCTGGTAATAAATGAGGTTTTATACGATCCTTCTAATAATGCCCTCGATGGCGATGCCAATGGCGATGGTACTTACGATCAAGAAGGGGATTCTTTTATTGAGATCTATAATTCCAGCTCCACCAATTTCGACATTAGTGGTTATGAGATTTGGGATGATACCACTTCTGGAAGTCTAAAATTTGTTTTCCCAGCCAACACATTTATCCCACCAAATGGGGTAATTGTGGTTTTTGGTTCTGGACCTTTAGTAGGAAACTTTGGTGGTGCCATTGTGCTTAGCAATGATACCAGCAGTAATGGTTTAAATCTAAATAATTCGGGAGAGGTTATTGCAATTCGAGATGCGAATGGCAGCACCGTGCTTACTTTCGATTCGGATGCCCTTTCCAATAATCCCAATGAGTCCTATACCCGTAATCCAGATATCACGGGTGCTTTTGAGCAACATGGCGATAATACCTCCATTTTGTTTTCTCCAGGAACCCGCATTGATGGGACGCCCTTCGACACCTTATTCGTAGTGTCCTCTATTATGGTGAGCTCTCAAGGTGGTGTAGATAGTATTACCACTCCTGGAGGTAGCTTGCAAATGAACGCTAGCGTAATGCCCACTTTTGCTGATGATCAATCAGTTACTTGGTCGGTAAGCGGTGCCGGAGCAATTGCTACCATTAGCGCGGGAGGAATGCTAAGCGCTGTTTCTAATGGTTCGGTATGGGTGAGTGCTACTTCCAATGATGGTACTAATATTAGCGATTCAGTTGAAGTACATATCATAAATCAGAATATTGGATTAAGTGAAAATCGTAGCAGTTTCGAAGTGAGCATTTACCCTAATCCTGCTCAGGACAAAATTCAATTGCAAAGCGAGTTTCCACTAGATGAGGTATTGATTTATAACTTGCAAGGACAGTTATTAATGGAACTTACTAAGGTTCAGGAAATCAATATTTCGGAACTACCGAAGGGTAATTACCTATTAAAAGCCCGTCATGCGGATCTAAGGGTAAACCGTGTATTTACCAAACACTAGAACAAATTGAGAGCAGGTTTCGGCCTGCTTTCCTTTCCCCTTAAACTCAGTTCATTAAATGATGAAAAGAAGCATTACATATTTAAGTCTCTTAGCTTTGGCCTTGGTGGCAGCCGCTTGTTCTACGGACGATGTGGAGGGCGCCGCGCCCTATAATGGTCCGGATGTGGTTTTAAGCACCAATAGTCCAGGTATTATCGAAGCCAATGGCAGCGCCGAGATAACTGCTACTTTGGCCAATACTACTAGTCAGGAAGTACTGGTAAGCCTTTTATTTTCGGGTACGGCTAGTGCTGGCGGCATCGACTATAATGTAAGTTCCGATGAGATTGTAATTCCCGCCGGTTCCCTAAATGCTTCTATCACCCTTACCGCAGTTCAGGATACCTTAGAAGAAGGCAGTGAGAGTATTGAAATTACCGTTCCTACTATTTCTGGTGGCGCCACAACCAGTCCTGTAAACCTAAGTTTGATTATTGAAGATGATGATGTTCCTCTGGAGTCGCAAATCATCTTAAATGAGATTTTATACGATCCTTCGAATAGTGGTTTAGAAGGTGATGCCAATGGCGATGGAGCCTATGTTCATCGGGAAGATGAGTTTGTAGAGTTTATCAACCTCTCTTCACAAGAAGCCGATATCAGTGGTTACCAAATTTTTGATGAGGAGAACCTCGCTTCCGGAAATCCTAACCATGTATTTCCTCCTAATACCATCATACCTAGCGGAGGTGCTATTGTAGTATTTGGAGGAGGAACGCCAACCGGAAATTTCGGTGGTGCTATCGTGCAAACTTCTACCAGTGGCGATATGAACCTCAATAACTCTGGCGACCTTATGGTGCTTACCGATGCCAGTGGTAAGGAGCTTATTCGCTTTAACATCGAGCCCTTGTCTAATAACCCTAACGAGTCTTATACTCGCAACCCTGATATTACGGGAGACTTTGAACAGCACGGCGAAAACACGGCCTCGCTCTTTTCACCGGGTACCCGAATTGATGGCAGTTCATTTTAATATTTTTTGGATTTGAGTTTCGGACCCTTCATAGCGATTGCTTTTATTATTGTGGTGGCACGCTTGCTGCTCAAGCAATATTATCCGCATGCCGTTTTACTAATTGCGGGCTTAGTAATGCTAGGTATTAGCTTAGTACTCGGGAATGAGGTGCCAGAGCTAAAAAACACCCCCGGTTCTAGTTTTCTCGATTTATTCCGATTGGTAAAGGAGTCCTTTTCGGGCACCAATGCTGGAGTGGGACTGATGATCATGTCCATCGGGGGATTTGTGGCCTATTCCGATCATATTGGAGCTTCCAGCGCCTTGGTTCATCTAGCGATGAAGCCCTTATCCTTGTTAAAGAAATATCCCCATATTACCGCTGCCGCTGTAATTCCAATTGGCCAATTGCTTTTTGTATGTATTCCATCTGCGGCAGGTTTGGGC
>CATMQD010000313.1 GCA_950073045.1 uncultured Flavobacteriales bacterium
GGGGCTTAGGGTTTGGCCTGAAGTGGATGATGGGATGGATGAACGACAATCTTCAGTTTTTCAAGAAAGATCCGGTTTACCGTCGGCATCATCATAATGAAATTACCTTCAGCTTAGCCTACACCTTTACCGAGCATTTTATGTTACCGCTTTCGCATGATGAAGTGGTGTACGGTAAAAAGTCGCTGCTGGAAAAAATGCCGGGAGATTCTTGGCAGCAGTTTGCCAATTTACGTTTGCTCTTTAGTTGGATGTATTTACACCCAGGGGCCAAACTAATTTTTATGGGTGGCGAATTCGGACAAAGACAAGAATGGCAGTTTGAGAGTCAGCTGAATTGGTGGGAAGCGGGCTCAGAATCACATCACGGTGTATTTGAAGTAATTAAGTCTCTCAACCGCTTATACCGGAATGAAAAGGCACTTCACGAAATGAATTATGACTATTCCAGCTTTGAATGGCTCGAATTGAATGATTCCGAAAATTCCGTTTTGAGCTTTATCCGAAAAGGTACTGAAGAGTCGCTAGTTTGTGTTTTAAACCTAACTCCTATTCCACGGAACGATTACCGCATTGGCGCTCCAGAAGCTGGCGAATATGAGTTGATCTTTAATAGTGATCAGAAGCAATATTGGGGAAGTGATTACGACCTTCCTGCCAAAGTTAAAACACAGGCAATCGCTTGGCATGGGCGTGAAAATTCCCTAAGCCTAGAGATTCCACCCCTAGGCGCTATCGTTTATAAAATAAAGTAGGCTTAAAGGCGAACTACCGAATTATCGCCCGAAACCCCATTGGCCACATAAGCATCGGCGGCTTCATCGTTTTCCCAGATCTCACCATCAATACGGTAACGAAACTGATACTCCTTGCCGGTAACTAGATCTATTGTACGCGTAAAATTACCTTTTACCTTACGCATGTTTATGGGAGTCCAATCACTAAAATCGCCTAGAATTTCTACGCTTTTCCCATCAGCCGGAAGGCGATCTGCAGCGAAATCAAAACTTACCTTACACAATGGTTTAGACTTGAGGAACTTTTTACGAATGGCCATAGTATTCAATTAATGGGCACAAAGATAGTGTATGTTTAACACTAAGTATTCGACCTCGGTTAAGTTTTCATTATCAATTAGTTGTCTTGATGACACTTAATAATATTCCCGAAAAAATCTTAGTGTACAGATTACACGAAGGGATATTTTACTAATTTCGTTCCACCTTAATTCAGCGGGCATTTATGCAAACCCTAGTAAACGAACATTTTCCGGATCGACTTCTAAAAGTAGAAGAACATGGATCCTCAATAATATTTCATGCCCATAATGGGGTTATGCTGGCAGTAGAAGCGGTAACTAACCACGTACTTCGCTTTCGCTACAGCGCCAAAGGGTATTTTTCGCCCGACTTCTCCTATGCTATGGCTGATGATCACCGTAGTGGTTTTAGCTATTTTAAGATTGAAGAGAAGGATGATACTTATGAATTAAAAACCCCCAAGCTTCTTTGTGTGGTTAGCAAAGATAGTTTAAAGGTTAGTCTTTACGGTGAAGATGGCAACCTATTAAATGAAGACGAAAAGGGTTTTCATTGGGAGGAAGATTCTCAACGTGGCGACAACATCGTTAAAATGAGCAAGCGCTCTTTTAATGGTGAGCATTATTTCGGATTAGGCGATAAGGCCAGCAATCTGAATATGCGCGACCATCGTTTTCAAAATTGGGGTACCGACGAATATGGCTTTGCCAAGGATCGCGATCCTTTATACCGCAATATTCCATTCTATTACGGCCTCCATAAGGAAGGTTGCTATGGGATCTTTTTCGATAATACTTACCGCACTTTTTTCGACTTTGCCAAGGAGCGGAAAAACGTTACTAGCTTTTGGGCGGAAGGCGGCGAAATAAACTATTACTTCATCGCTGGTTCCAGTTTAATGAATGTGGCCCAGCGCTATGCTCGCTTAACCGGAAAACCAGAAATGCCTCCTAAGTGGAGTTTAGGCTACCATCAATGTAAGTGGAGTTACTCTAGCGAGCAGGAAGTAATGGAAATTGCCACCAAACTGCGGGATTTAAAAATTCCTACCGATGCCATTTACTTGGATATCGACTATATGGATGGCTTCCGTTGTTTCACCTGGAATAATGAAACTTTCCCCGATCCTAAGGCCATGGTTAATAAGCTTAAAGAGATGGGCTTTAAAACCGTAGCGATTATTGATCCAGGGATTAAAATTGACATGGATTATTGGGTTTGTAAAGAAGGGTTTGAGAAAGACTTCTTCTGCAAACATGCTGATGGTCCACTATACAAAGGCAAAGTTTGGCCTGGCGACTGTTATTTCCCCGATTTCACAAACCCTAAAGTGCGTGAATGGTGGAGCGGCCTATTTAAGGGCTTAATTGAAGATGTAGGTTTAGCGGGTATTTGGAATGACATGAATGAGCCGGCCATTATGGACGTGCCTACCAAAACCTTCCCCTTAGATATTCGTCATGATTTTGATGGCCACCCCTGCAGCCACCGTAAAGCGCATAATGTGTTTGGCATGCAAATGAGTAGGGCCACCCACGAAGGAGTGAAGAAATTTGCCTTCCCAAATAGACCTTTTATTATTACGCGAAGCACCTATTCTGGTGGTCAACGCTACAGCTCTGTTTGGACCGGAGATAATATTGCCAGCTGGGAGCATTTATGGGTAGCCAATGTGCAAACTCAGCGATTAAGCATCAGTGGTTTTTCCTTTGTGGGCAGTGATATCGGTGGTTTTACCGAGCACCCTACTATGGAGCTTTTTGTGCGTTGGATGCAATTGGCGGTTTTCCATCCGCTTATGCGAAATCATTCTTCTGGCGATCATGGGGAGCAGGAACCTTGGAGTTTTGGCGAGGAAGCTACTGATTTAGTGCGCGAGGCTATTGAATTGCGTTATCGCCTATTGCCATACCACTACACTAATTTCTATCAATACGTGAAAGAAGGTAAGCCGATGATTCGTCCGCTTTCTTTCTATGATCCAGATGATAATCAAACTTGGTATCGTCAAGATGAATTTGTTTTTGGAGATCATATAATGGTTTGCCCTGTTTTAGGACCAGATCGCCCAGGACGAAGACTCTATCTACCGAAAGGTAATTGGTACCATTTTTACAGTGATGAACTATTTGATGCCAAAGCAAGGGGTACTTTCCATGCACTGCTCTGCCACCGAGGGCAAGGACGGCGATACGTCTATTTTATTTGGCTTGTCTGGGACGGGAAAGACC
>CATMQD010000314.1 GCA_950073045.1 uncultured Flavobacteriales bacterium
TATCAGCTTTTAAAAGATGCCAATGAGGATGTCGTGAATACTAATAATGTGGTTCTTATATATAGTGGTCTTAGTGATCCAAAAAGTAATTCCTACGGAGGTGGTGGCACAGGCACTGCTAGTACTGGTTGGACCCGAGAGCATATTTTCGCAAAATCGCTGGCCAACCCTAATTTAGGCACCTCAGGTCCCGGGGCTGATGCCCATAACCTAGCACCCTGCACGAATAGTATTAATGGCGCTAGAGGCAATAAAATGTATGAAGCTGGTTCAGGAAGCTATGGTAGTATTAGCTCCACCGGCTGGTATCCGGGTGATGATTGGCGTGGTGATATTGCTCGAGCGGTATTTTATATGAATATTCGTTACGGCTCCCAATGTGATATTAGCAGTGTTTCTACTTTAAATCTTCTTCTGCAATGGAATGCAGTTGATCCTGTATCTAATTTGGAGGATCAGCGCAATGATGAAATTTATCAGGTTCAGGGTAATCGAAATCCCTTTATTGATAATCCCATTTTTGCTACCCGCATTTGGGGAGGTCCTACTGCTCAAGATCGCTTCAACTCTGCTATTGCCGATCCTCAAGTTTTTAGCCTTAATGCTGGAAATAACAGTGTGAGTTTTAGTGTTACCGCTAATAGCGCCGGTGATGATGTACTATTAGCAGTTACTACTCCTAATGGTAGCTTTGGAGTCCCTAGTGGAAGCTACATAACAGGAAACTCTATTTCGGGTGGCGGCACGGTACTTTACCAGGGCCCAGCTGCTAATATTCCAGATCATACAGGTCTAAACTCATCTAGTGTTTACAAATACAAAATTTGGTCGGTAGATGGCTCAAACTCCTATAGCAATGGATTAGAAGAATCGATTAGCACTACTGGTGGTGGAGTGTTCGCGCTTTATAAAAATAGTTTTGAGGGCAGCCCTGATGACAATTGGACTTTTACGGCTAATCCAACTTCTTACAATACTTCCGGGGATATCTGGGCAATTCTAAATTCCAATGGCACTCAAAATAGTGGAAGTGATGGCTCTTCTTTCTGGGGCATCCGAGATTTAAATAATCCGAACGGTGGAGGTAATTTTTTCCACGAATTAGAGTTCCAAAGCATCAACATTAGCGGAAGCTCAGGGGTTGAACTTAGCTTTGACTATTATGCAGAAGGATTTGAAAGTAATGATGAGTTAGAATATGAATTAATTTACGACAATGTCAATCAGGGTGCTACCCAAATTTTTGCGGGATCAACCGGAGGAGCAGGTAGTAATGGCTGGACAAGTGTAAGTATTGCAATTCCCGATCAGGTAAACACTTTGGCTTTCAAGCTTAAGGCGAAGCAAGATGGTGGAAGTCACTATGGAGGTTTTGATAATATCAAACTTAAATCTGAGGTTCCAGCCCCAGGTTTAATTGTTTCGGCTTATAGCCCTACTGCTGCTAATGTGGAAATAGATGAGAACAGCAGCGGCGATTCTATTCTTTTGGTTTATGGTGAAGGAGCTAATCTTATTTTTAATAGTGCAAGTGGTTTATATCAAGTAGGCCAAAGCTTCCAAGGTGTAGCCACTGTAGCTTATTTTGGTCCCGAAGCAAACCTCGATCCGATTACCCAATTAAATGAAGGAGGCGATTACACTTTTGCGGCATATAGCTTTAATGGACAGTCCTACAGTGATCCCATTAGTCAGAATTTAAGCCTACCCTCTGCAGAAGGCACGAACTCTGGATTAATTTTCTTTCAAGGTTTTGAAGGAACTGCTTCAGATACATGGTCTATCCTTAGCGGATCGAATTCTATCAGTTCAGCTACAGGATCTTCTGACTATCCAGCCAACGAAAGGATTCTTAATGGTTCACATTCACTTCAGATAAATGATGAGTCTCAAACCTTAATTCTTGAAGAAGTAAACGCCTCTTCTGCCGATAGCTTAACCCTTACTATAAATATCAGTTCAACTGCTCTAACCTCTGGAAATGGTGCGGATGGCGCTGATTATATTAAAGTGTACTTGGACCTTAATAATTCGGGTTTCTCTGCCAATCCTGATGTTAGTTTAAACGGAAATAATAATGCAAAATGGGGTTTTGGCTCCTATACAGCAGGCTCAAGTCCTGCGCAAGCTAGTGGACTTATAAGCACTGGTCCAGGACAGAATTTAACAGTGGCTCCTAGCGGTGGAGGTTATCTAGAAAGTGAAGGCTATCACAAAATTCAAATTGGTTTAAATGGAGTAAGTAGTATCGGTTTAAAAATTGAAGTGCTTAATAATTCAGGTAATGAAATCTGGAATATCGACGATATCGGTTTGGAAAGCCATTCCAATGCTGTGGTTTGGAATGGTAGTATCTGGAAAAATGGAGTGTCTCCGAGCCTGAGTACCCAAAATCGAAATTTGATCATTTATCCTGGAGAGGATGCTGAGCTTTATACAGAGGCGGAAGTATCGAGCTTAGACCTCAAAGCCAATGCCCATTTAAGAATTTCGAGTACGGCCAGTTTGGAGGTATCTCAACTCATAAATACTGCAGGAAATATCAGCTTGGAAGCAGATAATTTAGGTTCGGCCTCTTACATAGGGCCTGCTATTCGACTAAGAAAGGACTATTATATTTCGCGTGCAGGATGGCAAGCCATTAGTTTTCCATTTAGCGATGTTAGCTTCAATGATATTGAATTCACCAATGGAGGCTTAATTGTTTACGCTGGTCAGTCTGGAGCAAGCTCATGTGATACCTGCAATCTCTATTATTACGATCCTGAAATAACGAATAGTAGCAATATTGGAACGGGAAATACTAGTGCATTTGGAACTTGGATTGCTGTTGACGATCCAAATGCTACTGTTTCTCAAGATCATGGCTATTACTTATTTCTTGGTCCTCCTCATTTTGGTAATGTTCCAATGGTTATTAGCCTTGAAGGAACTACTCGAGCAGGATCTCAAAATATTAATACCCAAGATGGCAATGGTGGCTGGAATTTACTTCCCAACCCATTCCCTACGGCTTTGGATTGGAGTGCTAAGAGCAATTTAAGTAGTGAAGGTTTTGATCAATCCTATTGGATTTTCAATGGTTCTACTTTTGCAGTTTATAATAATGGGGTTGGCGTTAATGGGGCAAATGGCTATATCCCTTCTGGCCAGGCCTTTTTTGTTCACTCGGCATCACCTTTAATCGGGGCTGGTCGAAATCAGCGGAATTTCGGATTTCAACAAAGCATGAGGGGCCGAAATAATCGTAGTTTACATAAGAGTTTA
>CATMQD010000315.1 GCA_950073045.1 uncultured Flavobacteriales bacterium
TTAAAGGCAATAAATCGTTGGCTTTCACAAAGGTTCGTACCTTTTTAATTGTCCTTCCTTTCCCTGAATCCATCCAAATAGGCTTCTCATCAAGGTTAGTAAATGCCTCCTTTGCTTTACCATCATAAGCATCGAGCCTCTTTTGAAGTATTTCCTTAATGCGTTCATCCACCACATCAGCAACCTTTAGACTTTCATCTATTGCTGTGCGTTTGATGTAACGATACTCCCAACATGCTGCGGCTCCAAGCTCTTCTCCTTTAAACTTGAACGGATTCTTTTTTAAGCTGGTTGTGGAAAAGGCCTTTTTTAGGTTTCCACCAAAGTGGTTTAACCTTTCATTAAATGCCTCTTGCAGCTCAGGATCCTGGATCTTATAGTCACTGGTAATCTTAACTAAAGGGATTGGCTCCTTAACTTGGATTAGTCTTTTAGCATAAATGGTTTCCTTATGCAACTCTCCCCTTGGAATCAATACTTTCCCTATGTCAACCTTATGGTTAAATCCACTTTTCTTTACTCTGTTTCTGCTCCAGGTAGCTACCTTTTTCCCTTTCCTACGTGAAATTATTATCGGAGCTAAAGCCTCTTTAACCTTAAACCGCAAGTTTTCCATTGGTGGGTCGAACTTTCGTAAAGATTGGGCCCTCTTGTACTGCTCCGTTTCATTAATTTTTTCACCCTCTAGTCTTAATTGATTCAGGTTATTCAAGCGTTGAATAATGGATGGTGATACCAATGCAGTAACAATGGCATCCAAGGCATGGTGTCGATGATCTTCACGTTTGGACCAGCCAATAAGCCGGGGTTTTTCTTTACCGTCCTTAGTGGTTATGGTTTCTATAAGGCCCGCTTCGCGGTATTCAGGCTGATTGAGCTCTTGCAAAACTTCCTCCAACTGCCATTGCTTTCGCATTTCGGAACTAACCGAGCCTGAGGTTGCGATTACTTCTTTGGAAACTTGTTTTAATAGATTGAGTGCCTTTTTAGATATGTAAGCCGTTTCGTTAAGCTGCCTTGAAATAAAGTCACTTGGAATTTCTCCTCCAGGCATTAGTAGTTTTTCATACTTGCTCTTTGTGATCCATCCTACTTGTTTGGGAGGCACTTGACCTCTACCAGGCCGGTTCCGGTAAAGTTCTTCAACTCTTTCCAAGTAGGCTTCCAAGGCTTTAGGTCCTAAAGACTCAATATAATCGTAGGCCGTTTCCGCCCCTTTTTTCTCGTTAAACTCTCGCTCGCAAAGGGTTTTGTTCTGGAATGAATCATTAAACATTCTAGAACGAGGAATAATATGCTCTATATCATACATATTAGTTGTGAAAACCTCCGATGGTTTAATCGGCTTACCTGTGTATAATGAAACCCAATTACACTCTTCACCAAGCTTGTATTTTTCAATGTCCTTTCTGGTGATCCTTTTCAGTCCAAACTTGCTTAGCTCTTCTCGAATTCGCTTATGATTAGCGGCGGCTTTCTTATTGCGGCTATGGGCCACATTTCGCTGCTTCTGGCTACTAGTTAGTTCCCGGGCAAGCTCTACATGGATTTCATCTGGCCTGCCAAAGTCTGGATCCTTGATTAATGTATTTACCAAATGAATCATTTGGTTAAGAACCTTTTCTACAACAGGATTACGAAGCTCATTTTTAGCAATTAATGGTAATTCATCCTCCAAGGTTCTTTGCTCTCTTTCTTCTAAAGTTTCAAAGTCCGAATGCCTTAGTCCCACCGCTTCACAAGCCTCACTATACATTAAACCTAGCTCTAACTCTGGCAGTAGCTTTCTAATAGCTCTGGCCGATAAATTGCCATACTGTTCGCTTAATGGGATTGCTAAAAGTTCATCCGCTGCTTCGCCTTTTATTTGAAACCTTTCGGCCAGTTTCTTTCGAATCACAGACTCTTCTGGGACACTATACAATAAGTGCCATATTTGTAAAACATCTTGCTTATCAAAAGTATTACCCTTTACATAGGGATCGAAGTTTACATTAAAGTCTAATGCATATTTTCCTTGAATCCTTGTAATATTTGCTAGAGTAGTGCAGCCCTTTATTCCATCGGAGTTAAGGTTAAAACTCCTTTCTGATATTCCGATTTCCTTTGCAATAATGGCCTTTAGTTGCTTTTTGGTAAGCTTACCCTTTATTGTTTCTTGGAGCTTGTTTAGGATTGACCTTTTCGTGTCAATGTCCAAACTAAGCTCCTCGTTGGCTCTAATCTTCTTAATCCGTAAATTATTAAGCTCTACCCATGCCCGGTATAACTGGAATAATGGATGTGACTCTGCGATAACTCTAACTTTAGGGAAAAACTGGCACTTACTAAGCAATCCTTTTTGCGACTTCAATGGTCTTTGTTTAAAAATGCTATAGTCGCCTATTTCCTTCTTTAGCTTGTTCGTTAAGCCATAATGCCTTGCCTGGGTTTCCCAAATTTTGTTAAACTCTTCTTGGTGTAAGCTTCTGGAGAAAATTCTATTCTTAAAACGAGGCAACTCCGTGTTTGGCGTAGTATTCTGTAATTCATCAAAATACCATTGCCCAATTGTAAAGTCTTGCTCCAGCACCATGCGATCATTATCGGAAATGGCCTGCTTATAATCAGAAAGCTCCTTTTCTGAGCTACTATCCTTTCTATTACTTAGGAAACCTCTTTTCTTATTTATATGAAGAAAGACTCTTGCTAGGTCATTTAATGGAATTGGTTCTTTCGCTGCCAGAGCCCTCAAATTCCAAATTTCGTGGCTTTCTGCAACTTCTAAATCTGCTTCATCTTTAATCCAACCTTCGTACTTAAAAATTCTTATGAGTCTTCCCCTTCTTTGTTGATAGCGGTCAAGATTCCGCCTTGCCCCACGAGCGAGGGTGCGGGACGCGTTTTTACTAATCGCATTCCCTTGGCTAAACTCATCCCCCTCATTAGATTTTAAAGGAACTATCCTTACACCAGCCTTAATTGGTTGCTCCTGATTAGGATCTATAAAAGCCCACCCAATGCTATTCGACCCAAGATCAAGGCCTAAAACTTTCTTACTTTTCATTAGCGAACAGAAATTTTATTAAGTTTGAACCACGATTTGAAAGCAGTATCACAATAAGGATTTATTCCGTTGTGAAAACATTCCAAGCGGCCTGAGGGTCGCTTTTGTTTTTTAATACCTATTCAAATCTAGTTTTCCAATTGATGTTTGATGTTATAATATTTTAACTAAC
>CATMQD010000316.1 GCA_950073045.1 uncultured Flavobacteriales bacterium
ATCAGCCAACTGCAGGCCAATTGGAGGCCTTTAAGCAGCTAACGCTTTTTTCGGCCGAACCGCGTGCTGACCTGGTATTTCTTTTACGAGGCTACGCAGGTACGGGGAAAACAAGCCTCATTCAAGCCTTGGTACAAACTTTAAATCAGTTTGAACGTAAGGCCGTATTGCTTGCGCCTACTGGTAGAGCCGCTAAAGTGATGAGTAATTATGCGCATCGTCCGGCTTTTACGATTCATAAATACATTTATCGTTTACAAACCGATCGGCGAGGTTTTAACATCTTTCGTTTACGAGAAAATAAGTCACGGCACACCGTTTTTATTGTTGATGAGGCCTCAATGATTAATGATGATCGCAGCGACTGGTCGGGATCGCTGTTGGCCGATTTATTGGAGTTTGTGAATAGCGGACATCAATGCCAATTGCTATTGGTAGGAGATACCGCCCAGCTTCCTCCTGTGGGTAGCGATGAAAGCCCCGCATTGGATGCCGATTATCTAGCTCGACTTTACGGTTTAGAGAATTATGGCGTGGAGCTCAAGGAGGTAATGCGACAAGATCAAAAATCGCAATTATTGGCGAATGCCACCGCCTTGCGAAACCTGCAAATGAATTTCCCTTATGATCAGCCGGTATTTAAATTAGGTCCAGATTTTTTGCGCCTACAAGAAGGTTTTGAAGTGGAGGATGCTTTAAATCAAGCAATCTCCGAAGTGGGGAAAGAGGAAATGTGTATCATAGTTCGCTCTAATAAGCGCGCCAACCTTTATAACCAGCAATTACGCCGCCGGGTCCTTTGGCAGGAAGATGAAATTTCCACGGGGGATTATTTAATGGTAGTTAAGAATAATTACCACTGGCTACCCGATGGTCATAAAGCGGGCTTTATTGCCAATGGCGATATTTTAGAACTTTTAGAGATTTATCAATACATCGACCTCTATGATAAGCGATTTGCAAGGGTGAAGTTGCAATTCAGTGATTATAAAGATGCGGAGCCTTTCGAAACCATCATTCTACTTGATACTCTGGAGCATCCCGGACCATCTCTCACTTGGGAGGAGCAAAGAGCTTTCGCTGATGAGGTAGCGCTCGACTATCAAGATTTACCCAGCAAGGCGGCTATTATGAAGGAATTAAAGGATAATCCCTATCTAAATGCATTGCAGGTGAAATTTGCCTATGCTATTACCGGGCATAAAGCCCAGGGTGGACAGTGGAAAAGAGTTTTTGTAGAACATCCTTGGCGGCCAGAGTCGGAAATAGATTTGGATTATCTGCGCTGGCTTTACACCGCTTTAACCCGTGCTCGCGAGGAAGTTTACCTGCTCGCTTTTCCAGATGAATACTTTGGTCAGGCTCACGAAGATCCTTCTATTTAGATTGGAACTATTTTGAAGGTGTTTGGTTATCAGTGTTCTATGAAATCAGTCACCATGAAGAAATACCTATTTCTGACCTTAGGTCTTTTAATTTTAAGCTCTTGTGCATTTTTAAGTTTCGGCAGTTTTCGCTCCGGAGTGCAAATCCCGGCGGGCGAAGAATTTCTTTTAGGAGAAAATACCAAGGGAGCATTTGAAGTTGAACTTGATAATACTTGTTATTGTGATATTCCGGTAGAAACTCGTGATTCCAATGGCGATAAAACAAGCAGCTTCGGTTTAGCCAGCCGAGAGAAAGTAAAACTTACCGTGAAAAGCGGGGAATATGCAGTATTGCAAAATCCATATTCTTCTGTGGTAACGGTAAATGCAATTATGCAAGAGCAGGTTTATGGCATGCGTTATCAAGCTTTAAGCGACTCGGTAAAGGTCCAATAGCTCTCTTAAATTATTTGCGCCTTTCGGCAGATGGAGGTATTGGCTCAAATCATCAATTAGGGCCTGTTTGGCATTTTGATCGCGGTATAGCAGGGCAGCTGGGGCACCCTGACTTTTAGAGAGCTTTTCGCCGGCTAACATTTTTAGAGGATGATGGTGAAAGCGAATGGATTTAAAATCGGAGAAAAAAGCATTTTCAGCTATGGCTAGTTGCAGTAAACTAGAGTTCCGCAAATCCTCGCCTCTTACAATATAACTGATGCCAAAATGTAAATCATCTATTACCGAGCTTAGCTGATAGGCCGGATATCCAGCTTTTGATTTTAATACCGGATAGTGCATTTCGGGCGGTAATTTCTGCTGATAATCCTTCTGCTCCCAAGCGCGAATATGGATAGTCTCTAAATGGTTTTTCCAGCGCCAGGCTCTTTGTTCTCCTTCGAGATTTAGTTTTTTATGCAAGCAAGTGCCTGGGTATATATTGGCCGGACTATGCGCCAAAATATCCTTGCGAGAACAGGTGCAGGCAAAAAGCTGATTGGCCTCCTGTAACTGTTTTAAAGCAGAGTTATAAAGAGGCAAGCGTTTTTCTTGGCTCCAGTTTTTTTCAAAGTCGTTTATGCTTTGTGGACCTTCATCGTAATCGATGCCCAGAGCCTCGAGGCTTCGAAAAATATCTTCAACATATTGGCTGCGGTAACGGGCGCGGTCCATATCATCGATCCGCAGAAGAATCTGTAAACCTGCTTTACGCGCCATTAACCATGTAAGGGTAAAGGAGAATAAATTTCCTTGATGCAAATATCCCGAAGGAGTTGGCGCGATGCGGGTTTTTCCGAGCATGATTCAAAATAAGGGAATATTGTCATAGTTTTTTTGAGCTAATTTTGTCTTATGAAAAAAGCCTTAGGTCAACTCTTTTTCAAAATCGCAGGTTGGAAGCTCACCGCTAAAATTACCGAGGAAATGAAACATTCGGTAATGGTGGCCGCTCCCCATACTTCAAACTGGGATTTCCCTTATGCCTTGGCCGCCTTTTGGATGATGGGCATGGACCTGAAATATTTCATTAAGCGATTTTATACCACAGGATTGCATGGTTTCTTCTTTCGTTGGACCGGCGCCATTGGGGTTAATCAAAAAAAGCATGGTAAGCTGAGTGATTATGCCATCCGATTATTAAAGGAGCGGAAAATGGTGGTATTGGTACCTGCGGAAGGTACCCGTAAGCGAGTGGATAAATGGCGGACAGGTTTTTACCGCATTGCCATAGAAGCGCAAGTACCCATTAGTTTGGGTTACTTAGATTATGGCAAAAAAGAGGCTGGCGTACTTGGTACCTTCCAGCCTTCAGGAGATTTCGAGAAGGACATGGCCTATATCG
>CATMQD010000317.1 GCA_950073045.1 uncultured Flavobacteriales bacterium
GCAATGAAGTCCATATCAAGCACCTGCAAAATCTCACGTCTCACGTCTCATATCTCACATCTAGATAATAGGAACACGGAAAAAAGGATGAAAGAATTTGTTTTATGCTAATATTTCACCTGTACCTCCGTAGTGGGCCAAGCACTTCTGACTATCATCTCAAAACTACACATGCTTTAACATAACACACTCATATTCAATGGCATACACGCTTCAAGTTCTAGACTCTAAGCTCTTAGTTCTTATTTAATCACTTTGCTTCCTCAAAAGGACCGCGGTGATTTACTGTAAACAAAGGGACGCTTTACTGCATGCACCGCGGTGTTCTACTGTATGGACCGCGGTGAATTAAAGAAAACCTCAAGTGCTTTTAGTTGAAAACACTTGAGGTTTTGGTCAAAAGCACTTGTGCTTTTTTAGTCTAATACTGTAAGATATAAAGCTCCAAAAGGAAGGGAGTCTATTGTCCGAGCTTCTAAGATAGATTTTGAAGAGGAGAAGGGCCTAAATAAGATGCAGCTTTGTATTGATGGGACGGCAAGGGAGAATTCTAATGCTGCTAAAGTCTTTTGTGATTAATGGGCTGTCATTACCGATTCTTAAGGCTTAAGAAACTTTACTGCTACTTATAGGGGATGGGGAGGATATATATTCAGGCCCAGAGTTTTGCTCCACAGCGTATTACCTTTAGGGTTAACTATATTGGGGAAATCTAAGTTATGGCTAATCTTCATCTCAATTCTTTGGGAGGAAAATCGCAAAATTCGGGCCAAGGTTTTAGAGATAGCTCACTGCTATCGCAATCAGTTTTCAGTACGTTTTCGCTACATTCACTTTTAGATTTGATTCTTGTGGGATTCTGTTCTTTGCTATCAGGACAAATTTATGCTAAAACGTCGCCCTTTAAATACCCTGAGAAATACCTCTTATCGCTTAAAAAAATGATCATAGAAAAAAGGATGAAAGGATTTCAGCTCTGTGTCCTCTGTAGTGAAGCAAACAACACAAGATCAAACCTTAATCCCTCAAATTCAAGCGCAACTTGGCATAGTCAATTTTTGAGTGATGCCGCGGGTCTCGGGGAATGCTCTTTTGGACTAAAAACCGATCGTATTTAAAACCCTTGAGCTGTGGTTCAAGATCATCAATGGAAGCATCACTTTCTAGGACTAAGGTTTTTTGTCCCTCAATCTCGATAAGGGTTCCGCAGCTCACCTGAGGAATTTCTTGTAAGCGGTTTTCAATTAAAAAGGTGGATATATAGCCATCCTCTGCCTTTATGAGTTCTTTGCATCTACCCGTAAGGAAAAGCTGGCCATCCTTTATAAAACCACTATCGCCAGTGCGATGCCAAACCTTAGCTCCTACTTTGATTTTGTTTTCTCGGAAAGCCTCTTCATTTCGGAAATAGCGCCTGAGAACATGGTCGCCAGCCACGATAATCTCCCCAATATCGCCGGCCAGTTTTTGCATCTTCTCCAATTCATGCTGCTCCATTTTGGCGAGCGGAGCATCCACAATATCAATGATTCGGATCTCGACATCTTTAAAAGGGGCACCTACCGCCAGGCCCTTCTCAATATCCTTATTAGCGGCAATTAATTCTGTTGCGAGGATGGCACTGATAGGTTCCGCCTCGGTAGAGCCATAAACAATCTTACAATCGGCATTGGGGAAGGCCCGAACATAAAGAGATGCCTCGGATGGAAAAACAGGGGCTCCACCGGTGAAGGTTTTCTGGACCGTAGAGAATTCCTGATCTGCTGCCAAAGCATATTCAGACAACCTACGTAGAAAGAAAGGTGATGCCGTAATACGGTTTACCTGATGCCTTTTTATTAAATCGGCAATCTTTTGCGGTTTTAAAGACTCTGGCTTGCTGGCTTTAAAAGAGGCGATTACCGAAGTACTTCCTATGCCTAAATTCACAAAGAGCACAATGGGCAATACGGGCATGTCTACATCTTCCGGCTTAGGATCAATTTCCTTAATTAAAGCTTCAAACTGCTGTGCTAAAAAACCATGACTGCGGTCGGCGGCTTTCGGAATGCCTGTACTTCCGGTGGTGAAAGTAATAAGGGCGGAATGTTCGGCCTCCACTTGAGCAATCTTAATAGGGGCAGAATCTCGACCCTTAAGAGATATCTTTATTGGAATCTCGCGTAGTTCTTTAATAAATAAACCGAAAATCCTAGCCTTGGGAATTCCCACAAAAGCTTTGCAATCTGCCAAGCGACAGCAAATTCGTAATCGTTCCTTGCTTACCCATTCATCTAAAAAAACCGCCGTAGCGCCAATGTAAAAGAGGGCCAGTACAATGCGGTATAAGTCTACACTCATCGGAATAAAGACTAATACGCGATCACCGGCCTTTATTTCCTTCTTTTTAAGATAAGCCGCAGTTTGCTCTACTTCATTGGCCAATTGACGGTAGCTGATCTGCCTATTATTATAGGTGATCGCCACTCGATCTGGATACTTATGGGCCGCTTCAAAAAAGAGTTCCGCGATATTCATAGGTTCATTGTGTATAATCGGTACTCCTTAAAAACCTTGGCCTTAGTTTTCTTTGAAATCTGCAAAGAAGCATTACTGCTAATCATCATGGCATGGATTACACGCTTAAAGCCTTTTTCCTTGGCTAGCTGCATCACCTTTAAGGAGAGATAAGAACCAATACCCTTAAAAGGAGTTCCTGGCTTCCGAACCATGGATTTGATAATAATGCTTTCCCGCTTGGGATCAACTAAGTCGGGAATGCAAAAAATAAAAGCCTCCAATTCGCCTAGCTTATTCCTTGCGGTGAGGATTAAATCAGGATCCATATACCTCTTAATAGCAGCGTATTTTCTCACAAAGTCGGTTACTGCAATGGGACTGTATAAAAAGTTAGCCGCGAATCCTGCTAAACTCAATTGAGCCATTTCCTCTAATTCCCGCGAAAAGTTATTTGGGTCTATGCTCTGTATTTGTGCCCCTTGTTCTTGAAATCGTTTTTCCAACTCTAGGAGTCTAGTGAAATCAATTTCTTCACTTTGCACTATAGCGGAAAAATAATCTGCTAGTGGCTTAAAGCCGAAAGCCTCAAATTGCTGATTATAGTAAGTATGATGATAAGGCTCCATAAAGAAATTCGGAACCTTATTGTGTAAGCTAAATCGATAGCTATTCCAGGTAGAGCCCTCCATGGGACCAATTAAAG
>CATMQD010000318.1 GCA_950073045.1 uncultured Flavobacteriales bacterium
TTTCAGGAAAATCGGTCCATATGTAAGTCGCTAAAAGCTTCTCCAGCTTTTCAGCAATAATGTTCTTCGGCGCTCTAGCCATAAAGTCAAAATCGTAAATACCATCCGCTGGCGGGAAATCATATTCCCTTAATTCTAAAACTGGCTTCCTCCATCCCTCCGACTTATTAAAGCCAGTTGCTCGAATGTGCAATTCTCTTCCACTGGGGCTTTGAATGAGATTCAATCGAACGTCACTTACTTCCTTTACCATAAGACCCTGAATACTTAGTACTTCCATATCTTTAAAATTGGTCTTTCAAAGGTCTCGGCTATCCCAATACCATTCAAGAGGGATAAGCCCCATCTTAAAAGGGGAAAATCCCCCCTTTCTAGAGGGATATCCCCCAGAATGGGCTAGGAGCCTTTTTTATTTCACTTTGCCCCGTACTTTTACATCATCAACAAACAACAAGCAGCATGTCAAATTCAATTAATTGGGACGACGCCAAAAAAATGATTACCAAATACCAACAAGATCCTCTTGTGATACCGGCTGGAAATGGTAAAAAGTTAAATGGACTTATCGTAGACGCTTCTCACCTTCAGGCTATCATTAATAATGAAGAGCATGAAATAGAAAAAGTCTTTATGATTCTTGGTATGAAGGAAGATGAAGAAAATGGAAAGCAAGTAACCTTGGTTCTAGCTGGAATCAGCACCGATGGTCAGATTATAGTAGACAATTGCTACGATTATTTAGATCCCTGCCCAGAGAATTGCCACGATTTACAATCGCATTTGGCTTAATTATTTGTCGCAGGAATGATTAGTACTTCCTTCCCCCCCTGGTATCCTGGAATGTTAGCCGCGCTAGTAAGTCCGGGATACCTTTTTTATTACCTCATTCTGCTTTCTGGCAGCATTTACGGTTACACTAAGTTTAACCGTTTATCGCGTGCCTTCAAATTTCTGGTAATCTTGGTGAGCCTGATTACGATTTCCGAAACTATTAGTCGTATTCTGGCCTATACTATCACGTTAACCGTTCCTGTTTATCACTTCTTAATACCCCTGCAAATTATTGGCTACACCTTAATCTTTAAAGAACTCTTTCTTTCTAAAAATATTCAAAAAGCTATAATTGGTATCGGATTCTTCGTTTTAATAACTAGCATCAGTAAAAGCATAGTAAGCGGGCTTGGCAGCTTTCCATCATTGAACATTACTGTACTGAGTTTGCAGCTAATTCTAAGTTCCCTTTATCTTTTCTACCAAATTGTTCAAAACCCTACCGAACGCAACATCTTTAATATTAGTCAGTTTTGGCTTGCGGTAGGTACCTTGGTCTTTTACGCAGGCACTTTTACTATTTTCACGCTCAGCGAATACATTATTCTTAAAGGTTATCAAATGCCAGAATGGAAAGAACCTTTGCTAACCATTCTCAATTACATTTTATACGGTTCCTATTTTGTAAGTTTTTACCTTGAAAGCCGAAACCCCCAGGCTGAGCATGAAATTCATAAATGACATCGAATTCCTTCTGTTCTTTGGAACAGTTATGGCCTTGATACTCATTGCTTTCATTATAATGATTGTGATCCTCTACCGCCGATCACAACTCAAGATTCTATTAGAAAGGCAAAGATTTCAGCAGAGCATTCTGGAGACTGAAGTTGAGATTCAAGAGCAAACTTTACACAATATCTCGCGTGACCTGCATGATAATTTTGGGCAAATTGCTTCCTTAATTAAGATCAACTTAAACTTGCTTTCCAAGGACCAAAGCGAGATTGACGAAAATCGCATCAGCGAAAGCAAAGACCTTTTAACCAAACTTATTGGCGATATTAAGGTCCTATCCTCTTCCCTTGCGGCCGAGAATTTAGCGAAACAAGGACTCGACAAACGTATTGAATCTGATCTTGAACGAGTAAGACGCACTGGAGCTATTGAAGTAGATTTTTTGGCCAATTATGAGGACCAAGGCCTAAAGCCAGAAGAAACTGTTTTCCTCTACCGCATTTTTCAGGAAATATTAAATAATGCCCTCAAACACTCACAAGCCTCTAGATTCGAGGTACATCTAGAAAGTAGTGCAGCCGAGTTTTCCATGAAGTTTACCGATAATGGCATTGGTATAAAAGCCGATAAATTGCAAAGTAAAAACCGTGGACTTAGCGGAAACGGCCTTATAAATATTCGTGAACGCTGTGAAATGATGGATGCCCAATGTATTATCAACTCCAAGCCCAATGCGGGCACCCAAATAAGTATTCGAATTTCTAAATCATGAGCGAAGAAAAAAGCATCAAAATTGCTGTGGTAGATGATCACAGTCTTTTCCGTAAAGGACTAGTGAACCTTATTCAACAGATTAATCCCCGATTCACAATTATTGCTCAAGCCTCTCATGGGCAAGAGTTTTTAGATCAGCTAAAAGATGGATTAGAGCCCGATATGGTGGTGCTGGATTTAGATATGCCTCGCTTGGATGGTCATGCTACCACAAGAATTTTAAAAAAGGATTATCCCGATTTAGGAGTTCTGATGCTCACCATGAAGGATGATGAATCTTCCTTAATAAGATTATTACGGGCAGGTGTAAACGGCTTTTTAAGTAAAGATGTAGAACCCGAAGAATTAGAGCAGGCGATTATCTCAGTTTTTGAAAATGGCTATCATTATACCGATGCCATGACTGGAAAACTGGTAAGTGCATTAAGAGATCCGAAAGAAGGTAAAATCCCGGAGCTCAGTGATCAAGAAGTAAAGTTTTTGGAGCTAGCATGTACCGAACTCACCTATAAGGAGATTGCTGCCGAAATGATTTTAAGCGAGAAAACCATTGATGGCTATCGTTCAAAATTATTTGATAAGCTGGAAGTTAAGTCTAGAATTGGCTTGGTTCTCTTTGCAATTAGAAACCACTTTATCTCACTCGATTAATTCCACAATTTCTTTTCCGGCTTTGGTGCTTAAGGCCACGCCCATTCCACCAAATCGGCCACAATACCACAAATTAGGTTTCAAGCTCTTGGCGATAACGCTTTTACTTTTACCGGTGGCAATAATCCCCGACCATTGTTGATCTACTTCAAAATCCGGCATCTGTAAATCTTCCCCTACAAAGCGCTTTAGATGATCTTGTAAATAGGTGTTTATGCCTATCTGTGAAGTAGTTTCAGCCTCAGCATCTAAATGTC
>CATMQD010000319.1 GCA_950073045.1 uncultured Flavobacteriales bacterium
CGACGCTCTTCCGATCTTGAAAACAGTATCCTTAAAATGCTTTAAGATGTATAAAAAATTCCCCCTAAATCGTAAAATCAAATATGCAGTGTTCCTTCTCTTAGCCGTGGTATGGGGCCTTCAGGCCTTAATCCTCTAAGCCAAGAGATCTATTTGATTGTTGTTTGTGGAAGCCATTCGCTGTAAAGTGGGTGGCTTTTTTTGTGTATTATCTTTGTCAAGATGAATAATGATAGCACCAAACTTACCGTTGACGCCGTGGTATTTGGCTACCGGGCTCCAAAAGAAATAATAGTTCTGTTGATTCAACGAAAGTTCGAGCCTTTTAAAGGGACTTGGGCCTTACCCGGAGGTTTTGTATTAAATGGTGAGAGTTTAGAAGATGCTGTTTATCGCGAACTACAGGAGGAGACTGGTGTCGAATTAAGCTACCTCGAACAGCTTTATACTTTTGGTAAACCTGATAGAGATCCCAGGGGTCACGTTGTGAGCGTAGCATATTTTGGTTTAATTAAACCGGATAATCTGGATTTGGTAGCGAGTACTGATGCTACTGATGCCCACTGGTTTTCTATCAAGGAATTACCAAAGCTTGCATTTGATCATCAAGATATTTTAAATCGGGCTATTAATAGATTAAGAGCAAAAGTGGGCTATGAGCCGATTGGCTTTGAGTTATTAGACAGTAAATTTCTCTTTGGAGAACTCGAGAACCTATATATGAGCTTGCTGGACCGGACAATTGATAGAAGAAACTTTAGAAAGAAAATCCTTGCTTTGGGAATTCTTGATGAGTTAGATGAAAAAGTCTCACAGGGACCCGGTCGTCCAGCCAAGCTTTTCCAGTTTAATGAGAAGCGGTACTTCGAGTTAAAAGAACAAGGCATCTTCTTCGAAATATAAGTTGCGGATAATCAACGTGTAATCCTTTTATGCGTAAAATAAACGCAAAATAATTTGATAGCCTGATTTCTTATCAATTACATTTGCGTAACAATAACGCAAATTACATTGTAATGAATAGCCTTCTACTTACCGACGGATACAAAACCGGACATCATCAGCAATATCCAAGTTTTACTGAAGAGGTGTATTCAAACTGGACGGCCCGGAGTTTAAAGCATGCACCAGAAGGTATCGAGAAGGTGCTCTCCTTTGGTCAACAGTTTGCAGTTCAATTCATTCATGAGCATTTTCTGGAAAACTTCTTTGCTAAACCAAAGGAAGAAGTGTGTGGAAATATTAAGGAGGAACTGAGTCTTTATTTGGGGCAAGAGTATAATGTGGATCATTTTGAGGAATTACATGATTTAGGTTATTTGCCAATTCGAGTAAAGAGTCTTCCTGAAGGAGTTGAAGTTGAGGCACGCATACCCATGCTTACGATTGCCAATACACATCCGCGGTTCTATTGGATAACCAATTATTTAGAAACTCTTTTATCTAATTTGCTATGGCAGTCTATGACTTCTGCTTCTATAGCTCTTCTATACCGTCGAACTTTAAACGATTGGGCTCTTCGTACAAATCCGGAACAAATGGAAATAGTGGATTTCCAAGGCCATGACTTTTCAATGCGAGGAATGGCTGGAGTAGGTGCTACAATAGCCTCTGGTATGGGGCATGCTGCAGTTTTCAAAGGCTCAGACTCTTTGCCAGTTATAGCAGCCATGCGTAAATATTATAAGGCCACGGGATTTGTGATCGGATCAGTAAATGCAACAGAACATTCTGTAATGTGCGCTGGCTCAAAGGAAAATGAATTGGAAACCTTTAAACGTTTATTGGAAGTTTATCCGAAAGGTATTTTATCCGTGGTTAGTGATACTTGGGATTTATGGAAAGTGCTCGTTGATTACCTACCTCATTTAAAGGAAAATATCTTAAATCGGGATGGCAAACTAGTTATACGTCCGGATAGTGGTAATCCTGCGGATATTATTTGCGGAGATTCCCATGCTAAAGCCGGTTCTCCTCAGTACAAAGGAGTTGTCGAATTGTTGTGGGAAACTTTTGGAGGAAGTGTAAATGCCCAAGCCTACAAAGTTCTAGATTCACATATAGGAACTATTTACGGGGATAGCATCACACCAAAAATTGCAGAAGATATTTGTCAAAGACTGGCAGAGAAAGGCTTTGCAAGTACCAATGTGGTGCTGGGAATTGGCTCTTTCACTTATCAGTATAATACAAGAGATACCTTCGGATTTGCAATGAAAGCAACATCTGTAGTAATAAATGGTGAGCGATTGTCCATTTATAAGAATCCAATTACGGACGATGGTGTAAAGAAATCTGCCAAAGGCTTAATTAAACTAATTAAAGAGGAGGGAGGCTACAAAATGCTTGAAGAGGTGAGCGACCAAGAGGAAAAAGAAGGAGCATTACAATTGATTTATAAAGATGGCCAATTCTTCAATGAACAGTCTCTAACGGAAATCCGCGAAAAGATTAATGAATTAATTACTGATAATCATGTTTACGCTTAAGCAATATGCGGATGGCCAATGGTCTGCCAGTATCGAAGACGATTCCAATCTGCTTTTAAAAATTAGGGCCAATAGCTATGAAGAGCTCTTTAAAATAGCGAGCATTAAAGAGGCTTGGGATTACAGGCAACGATCAAATGCTATGCGCAAATCACGTTTAGAGCTTTACTGCTTAATAGGTCAAAGATCCGATCGTAGATTTAATGAGAATCAATCCTTTGATTTACGGATAATTAGCTCTTTTATCAATCAGATGAATTTTGATGAAGTAGCTGTTTTTCATCCACATAGCTCAGTGGTATTAGCCTTAATCCATAGGTCTGAAAGCATAGATCATTTTAGTTATGTCAAACAGACTTTTGATTTATGTAATAAACCGCTTTTAATCAGTCCAGATGCTGGTGCCTACAAAGAAACACACCGCATAAGCGAAAAGCTAGGTGCTGATCTAATCCCAGCAAACAAGGTTAGAGTAGATAATGAACCTAAAATTGTAATTCAAGGGGATGTAAACGGTAAAAACTGTTTAATCGTGGATGATATTGCTGATGGTGGTCGAACTTTTATGCATTTAGCCAAGGCCTTAAAAAATGATGGTGCTCAAAAAGTTTCTTTATATGTAAGCCATGCTCAGTTTAATTACGGCTTCGATGATCTAGCAGAGAATATTGACCTGGTTTTCTGC
>CATMQD010000320.1 GCA_950073045.1 uncultured Flavobacteriales bacterium
ATTGATAGAACCTCCACTGCCTAAAATGAAGAAGCTTTGACCTTCCCGAGCTTTAAACTCTAGGGGATTAATAATAGCAAGTTGATATTGCTTCGAAACT
This sequence comes from uncultured Flavobacteriales bacterium, assembly GCA_950073045.1. Lineage (GTDB taxonomy): Bacteria > Bacteroidota > Bacteroidia > Flavobacteriales > Schleiferiaceae > Croceimicrobium. The sequence continues at coordinate 101 of CATMQD010000320.1, forward strand.
TTTTGTTGCAGTTGTTTTGCCTGAAAATCCCGAATTCTGTCTACAATACTCATTTCGCTAGCAGGGTATTGATATTGATCCATTGCCAGAGGTAAAAACTATTATCGTTCTCACCAGCTTTATATTTCTCCCAAACCTTATCCACTTCTTTAGCTTCTGTGAAAGCATGTTGCTTAAAAAGCTCTACCTGACTTTCCGTATAATCGCGAAGGTCATGCCCCAACCACTCTCGCTGTGGAGTTTGCAGGGGACGTTTAGGAGCAAGTGCTACCTCATCTCCTAATTTATGGTTCATCAACTCACGGAGTAACCATTTACCCTGCTCTCCTTTTATTTTGTATTTCTGATCCAAGGAAAACCCAAATTCCACTAAACGGTAATCAAGGAATGGTTCGCGCAACTCTGTGCTATACATCATACTAACCCGATCATTAAACCGCAAGGCACGTGGTATCTTTGTGAAGAAAAGATCACGGTACTGTTTATTTTGCAATCCGTCTTTAAAAGGGTTTGGGTATTCTGAGCCTTTTGCCTTAGCTTGTAAATCTTCGCTAATACAGGCAAAGCGTGTAGGTGGAGTTTTTACCCCTTGTACCAAATTTTGGGAGTCGCTTCGATAGTAGTCATATCCCGCTAATGTTTCGTCAACTCCTTGTCCATCCAATAATACTATGGTTCCCTTAGAACGAGCAACTCCAAATATATTGCTGTATGCCAAGGTTGGAAACCCTCCATAGGGTTCATCTTGAAAATCGGAAACCCTCTGAATAAGCTCAGGTAAAGCCTGTACATCCAACAAGACTTTATTCAGAGGCTTTCCGGTACGTTCTATCATCTTCTCTACCCAAGGCAATTCATCATAGCGCGAATCGGCATTGTAAAAGGTAAAGGCTTCAATGGCTCTATTATCAGGGAACAATTCATGCACCAGGGCCAATAGAGCTGAAGAATCGAGTCCACCACTGATGTTAAACCCAACCGGAACATCGGAACGGAAACGCAGCTTAACCGCATTTCTAAGTAGCTCCAAGTAACGTTCTTCTATATCTGATTCATTTTGAGGTCGAGCTATATTTTGGATACGCTCTACAAAGTTATACCAGGGTTCCACTTTAAAGTTAGCTTCATCAGCTCCCATTTTAAAACTGGCCCTATATCCTCCGGGAACTTGTTGAATACCTGCCCAAAAGCTTTCATCTGGCAATCCATAGCTTCCGGTTTTAAAATAGGCTGCTAAAACCGATGCGTTCATATCTTTGGAAACGCCCATTGACCATAAGGTCTTAATTTCACTGGCGATGTAAATAGCGCCATTTGAACCCAAATGGTAAAACATGGGTTTTACGCCAAACCGATCTCGACACAAGTGAACTTCGGAACTTTGCAGGTCGATCAAAATAAAAGAGAACATTCCATTGAAGTGTTCTAAACACGCTGGGCCCCATTTCTCCCATGCCGCCAATATCACCTCTGTATCTCCCTTGGTTCTAAAAGTGTAATCTGCTTTTAATTCATTCCGAAGCTCCAAATAATTATATACCTCCCCATTAAACACCAGGGCCAATCGTCCGGAATTGGAGAACATCGGTTGATTAGAATCTGATGATATATCAACGATGCTTAAACGGTTATGTGCAATGGCAGAACCGGGTCTTATTATTTCATAATCTTGGTAATCAGGACCACGGTGTTTCTGGGTCTCCAATGCCCGCTCAACAATTTGTGGTAGATCTGATCCTGAATAATTAAAAAGGCCAATAATTCCGCACATACTATTTTATCTAATGAGGGATTTGATATTTCGAGGGTCTAATTTGAAATAAGCTTTCCAAAAGCTAGCAAGGACAGGATTAAGCTGTAAATCATCTTTGGGATAGCCCATCTTTTCAATAAGATCGCCTAACTTCCATTGAATTAAGAAGCGGCGTGATTTGGGCAAATACTGGGTATATCTGCTTAAAGTCTCCGAGTTTATCTCACCACTGGAAATATTTCCAAAGCTGGAGTTACCTCCTGACCAATCTTCAAGACCTTCAAATTCCAAAATCTGCTCTTCAAAATTTAAATCAAGGAATTCACACATGCGCTTTACCACATTCTCCTGGTTTAAAACAAGATCCTCATACTTTATGACCATATATTGATCGGGAAACTGGGCTTTGTTAGTTTCCGCTAAGCGCACACTCTCCCGCCAAACAGCAATATGGTATAAAGGTTCATCTGCCCAAACTTTAGTGCGACGATAGCGGGAGGCCTCCACATTGCGTGGATCGCGAATTAGATGTACAAATTTAGCATTGGGAAAATGCTCAAATATCTCTTTGGCATAACGCTCATTATTAGGCGTCTTTAAAGCAGGGATTTCTTTACCTAACTTTTCTGCATAACGATCAATGAAAAAGCGAATAAAGTCAGGTAGATTAAAAGGATGCGCTTCAAAGTGGCGAATAGCCGAATCTCTAAAGTCCTCTTGCATGTAACCTGCTTTCTTATGTGCTAAAACCTCATCAATCACCTTTATCCAATCTTCCTTTTTTTCCAGAGGCTTAGGATACTTTTCATAAAAAGTCCAGAGAGGAAGATCACGAGGGTAAACTGCCGCTCGTGAATGGCTGCCTATTATGGCACGAGTTAAGGAAGTCCCACTTCTCATTGTGCCTCCCATAAAGATGTAACGCTTTTCAGACATGAATTTTATCTACGAATTCTCGGGCTAATTATGTATCCTAAAATTTATTTCTTTATTCTGCTTTGACTAGGTTGGTATAGGCTTCTACCAATTGTCTACTCACCGCAGCTTCCGAAAAATGCTCTAAAGCATAGTTGCGAATCACTTCCGGCTGATAGTTCTCATATCCACTGTATAAGCTTAAAAAGGCTTGTAGCATAATTTCAAGCTCTGGCTGCTCTAATACCAATCCATTAAATTCTTGAATATAACTCTCTGGGCCACCACTCCTAGTGGCAATAACAGGTAATCCACTCATCATTGCTTCCACTAA
>CATMQD010000321.1 GCA_950073045.1 uncultured Flavobacteriales bacterium
GATGTGGCATTCGATTATGGCGATAAGATCAACTGCATGGTGGTTGGTCAAGAAGTGGGAGAGGAGTACCGTTTTCTAAACAGTCTTTATGTGCTGCACCCTCAATTGATTGATGCGGTGGTTGAGAAGTTCTGTGATTATTACAAGTATTATCCGACTAAAACCGTGTTCTATTACTACGATCACACGGCCTTACCTAGCAGTGGTGTGACTGATTTTAATTACTATCAACGTGTTGTAGGTACTTTCCGAAAAAGAGGCTGGCAGGTCGTTGAACGATACATTGGTCAAGCTCCACGACATGAAACCAAGTACGAATTCATTAACCTGTTTCTAAGAGAGTCTGAGCCCCGACTTCCTAAATTCCGCTACTCTAAATCCAATTGTTCCGCTTGGGAATTATCGGCCCTGGGCGCTGCGCTAAAAGCTTCCGATCGTGGCTTCCGCAAAGACAAATCTTCTGAGCGTGATCCTAAGGTGAAACCCGAAGAGGCGCCCCACCTTAGCGATGCCGGAGACACTCTGCTTTATGGACGATACCACGAAAGCCTCAATGAGTCATCCCCTTTTGTGCCCATGCTTTAGATTCTAAGCACTGGCTCAATTGCTATTCACACAATTGATGCCCTTTCTCGGGTAAGCCTCACAAACCGCGTGCACTAGAGATAATTCTCGGCGAAGGTAGCTGCGCCTCTCGGCGTTCCGACTCGTTCCTCGCCTACTCTGGCGATGGCTTCGCTTTTGGCCCTTGCCGAAATTAAATCTCTTGTTATGCACACCATTCGTGAAGTAAAGCTTTCCTACGTGAAAGAACACCCCTTAAGTGAAGTAAATAAAGCTAAAATCCGTTCCAGCACTGAATCTGCAAAAGTATTGCGCAGCATTTGGGAAGATGACCTCGACATGATTGAGCGCGCTTACGTCTTGTTTCTCAATAACGCCAACCAAGTACAAACCGTCAGCATGATTAGTATGGGCGGCCTCATGGGTACCGTAGTCGATCTGCGCATCATCTTTGCAACTGCATTGAATTGCCTAGCCACAGGCATTGTTTTAGCGCACAATCACCCAAGTGGCTCTTTAAACCCTAGTCAATCGGATATACAATTAACTAAGCGAGTGCAGGAAGCTGGCAAGGTGCTGGATATTAATCTCCTAGATCACATTATCCTTACTGAAGATTCTTACTACAGCTTTGCTGATGATGGCAGATTATAAAGCTTTGAGGCGCTGCGGCGCCTTTTTTTATGTTCAAGTCTAAGCTTGACAGCCCCTACTGAGGGGGCTGCTCCTATTCTGGGCGAGCTCCAGAATAGGGGGTCCGAAAGGCGACTGGTGGCACTGCTCATATATCCGCAAGTTAAAAAGTGGCAATTGCCAAAACTCCGTAGGGCGCAGTCGAGGGCCGAAGTCCAAGAATGGCAGTCAACTCTGCGAGATTGACGGCCATTTAGTTGATTTTCAGGGAAATAAATTTTAAAAAATGACAAAATAGTTCTCTATAAAGTATCATATATGATACTTTTGTTGTATATTTGAGTATCAAAGAACTGATAATCAAGTTTATAATTATGGAAAACAAAAAGAAAGGCGGAGCGGCTGCCACTGTTCCCCAAGCCAAAAAGAAAAGCCTTGAAGCGCAAATTGAGCATTACCAAAATTTACACGCTAAGGTTCAGTTACGCGCCAAGTTTCAAACCGTAGCTAAAAAGCTGGAGGAATTAAACCCCGATCCCGAAAATGATTTTTTTGCGCCTGATTATTCAAGCAGTTTAAAATTCACCTTCCAGGCGGAGCGAAATGTATTCTTATCCATTAGCGACCCCGGAACAGTTAACGAGATTAAAGAATTTTTAAAGGAAAAAATAGCCGCCCGCATGGCTGCGCTTGATGCCGAAATTTTAGCCTAAAGAAAAAGCCCTACTGGCTGCCACCGGTAGGGCTCTATTATCAACTTCAAAGTCAATAATTATGGAAAACAAAGATAAGAACATTAGCCGCCGCGAGGCCCGTAGAAAAGCATTAATTAATTTAAGTCAGCAAGCCCGCGCCCTACGCGATGAAAATGAGCAGCTTGCCCACCTTACTATTAATGATATTATAATTCGTCACAGCTATATGGACGAAGAAAACTATGAGTTCAAGCGTTTAAGCGACTGGAACAAAGAAGGCTTTCAGGTGAAAAAAGGAGCCCGCGCTTTTACGGTTTGGGGAAGAAAGCGCAACGGAATCAAGGCAGCGGAGCAAGAAGGCGAAGAGGACCAAGAATATAGATTTTTCCCTTTGGCCTACCTATTTAGCAATGCTCAGGTGGAGCAGAAAGGGGCCAGACCTGCTAAGCCTAAAGCAAAGGCACCAGAGGCCGCAGAGTTAAGCAGCGCAGATTTTTAGATTAAGTCAATTAATTTGCACCCTAAGCAAAGTAATTTGTTTGGGGTGCAAAAAATTTTGCGCGCGCGGCGCAACAAGTTGGCACCACGCGCGCAGCCCTTCCCTAGCCGGGAAGGGGTTAACATTAACATTCAAAGGAATATGACCGTTTTAATACAAAGCGAAGCTCTCAAGCAGGAGCTGAAAGCCAAGCTTCGCGAAAAAGGAATTACTCAGAAAGAAATCGCAGAAACCTTAGGGATGCCCCAGGGAAATGTCTCTCGAGCTCTAGCACCACATAATAATATTAGCTTACAGCTATTCTGTTCAATTGCCGAAATTGCGGAATTGGAACTTAAACTTGATTAGAATGAAATTCCCTGATTTTAAAACTATTCGTGAGAAGACTCTTAACTTAAATTTCGCGGTAGGGTTAATTGTGGTAGGCCTATTTGTTATTGGTTTGAGCCTTCTTTTACTATTGCCTTTTCGTGATTATTGGCTGGCTAAGCCTATTGACAATGCTTTAGTTGGTCAATTTGGAGACTTTATTGGTGGTATTGCAGGTGCTGGTGCAACGATGCGTACGGTAGTGAATATCCGCTCTGGGGGGCGTACTCGTTTCTCAGGTATGGTTCACGCCTTACTGCTACTCACGATTGTGCTGGGCTTGGGGCCGCTAGCCTCGAATATCCCCCTAGCGG
>CATMQD010000322.1 GCA_950073045.1 uncultured Flavobacteriales bacterium
TCCGTTGATGATTATGGTAACGTTCGTCTTGACTCTAAAAAGGCTCGCAAGTCGATGGACAATGCCGGATTGAAAGTATGGAGTCGTTTTGATGCTTTCGATACCTTAGAATCTCGCAAAGATCTTGAGATGTTGTATGAGGTATTGGATTCGGTTCGGGATTGTAAAAATCGTGCTGCAGTTTTTACGCCATTTGCTATGCCCACCAATATCAACTTTGAGGCAATGGCGGAGCAAGATTATGAGAGCTACATTCCCGAAAATCTACCAGAAACTTACAGTAAATTGGAGGCGCTTCAACCAAAGGCTTATAAAGGTGCTTGGGATTTATGGCAAGAGGGAATCGAAAAGCATTTAATGGTGCCTCAATTTCACGGTCGAGAGCATTTAAACCTAAAGTCATTTGAAGCCAAGTTGGCCGCCCGTGATTTAGAAGTTTTAACAGCGCTAAAGAATCGATCTTATACAAGTATATCAAAAAGTGGTTTCCCTAATATATCTTATACCGCGGCTTATGAATTTGAAAAATTAGAAGAAAATCTAAGCTTTAAATTCATCTTGCAGGACGGCTTGGATCGCTTTGAGCAAGTATATGGCTATAAGTCTGTGCATTTCAATCCTCCAGGAGGCCGAGAGCATCCTATGATTCATCCTTTTTTAAAGGAAAAAGGGGTGAAATTTTTGGATACCCCTTTTATTAAACGTCAGCATGAAGGTGATGGGCGGTACCAGAAATCATTGAATTGGACCGGAAAGCAAAACAAAGAGGGTTTAATCCTTCAGGTTCGTAATGTGGTATTTGAACCCACGGATAATCGCGGATTTGACTGGGTCGATTATAGCTTTCGGCAAATTGCCACCGCATTTAAGTGGGATAAGCCCGCGATTGTGAGTTCACACCGCGTGAATTTTTGTGGGGAAATAGATCCTGAAAACCGCAGTAAAGGTCTGGCCTCTTTAAAAGCTCTTCTAGAAAGAGTGATTAAACACTATCCGAATGTGGAGTTCATGTCGAGTGTAGAATTGGGTGATACCATTGCCAAGCCTATCAATACATAGTCTTGGCTGGTTACAAGAGGACTTTTAAGAAAAGATAAATCTCATAAATGGGATTATAATATTTAGGTGTAAGCCAAAGAGACCATTTGACGGCACAAAAGATGAAAAAAGTACTTTATTTTATTTATTACTTAAAAGAGCTTGATTCCAAGAAGTTTAATAGCTTCATGGCTTATGCTCGAAAATCTTCTGGCAAATCGATTTTGAGACTGTACTTAGAGCTGTTTCGGGATTCTGTGAAGTACAATATTTCCATTTTGGAGTATTTCCAATTTCATTTCTATGGGATTAGCCACGAAGAAAAAGCTAAGTGGGCAGGTACTGGTTATATGTATGAGTATCAATTGCTGATGAACCCGAAGGAAAGTAGAAACTTACTTTCAGATAAAGCGCTTTTTCTAAAGGACTATGGCAAATTTGTTAACCATGCCTTTGCTGGAATTGAAGAATTGAAGTTAAGGCCTGAACTGGCCAAAGGTTTAATTGAAGGTAAAAGTGATAAGGTTGTGCTTAAGAGGGTGGACGGTCAATGTGGTAGAGGAATTCAAATTATACCGGTAAAAGGGTTAACCCCATCCACTTTGGTATCTAAGCTCGAAGCTTCTGGTAATGACCTAGCGGAGGAATTTGTACAACAGCATGAGAATTTGAATCGACTATCCCCTTCAGGCTTAAATACCCTTCGCATAGTGACCCAAATTAATAAAGTGGGCGGGGTAGATGTCATTGCTGCTCGCTTGCGTATCACCGTAAATAACAGCGTAGATAATTTGGCTGCTGGAAATCTGGCTGCCGAAGTTGATCTGGAAAGTGGAAAGGTTAATGGGCCAGCGGTTTATAGTGATATTACAAAAGAAGATACCGCTACTCATCCGGTAACAGGAGTAGCAATTAGTGGATTTGAAGTACCTCTGTTTAAAGATTCCATCGAAATGGTTACAGAGGCCGCTTTGCTTTATCCTCAAAATCGATCAATTGGTTGGGATGTTGCAATTACAAGCAATGGACCTGAACTTATAGAAGGTAACCACGATTGGTGTAAGTTATTATGGCAACTACCAGTAAAAAAAGGCCTTAAGCCAGTGCTTGAAGCCTATAGAACGAACAGAAAGTAAGCTAAGATGAATATTTTAATTAGTGGAGTTGGAGGGCCTACTCCTCGCAGTATTGCACGTAGTATTAAAATCAGTAAATATGCTGATGATGCTAGGATGTTTGGGACAGATGTAAATCCTTTGGCTTATGGCCTTTACGAAAATGATTTATACGAAGAGACCCGTTTAATCCCTTATGCAGGTAATGAAGGTTATTGGGATGCTTTGAAAGCTTATATCCAAGAATATGACATTAGCTGTGCCATGGTGCATCCAGAACATGAAGTTTTAGCTTGGTCAAAATTGAAAAAGGATGGCAACGAATGGCCCTGCAAAACTTTGCTTCCTGATTATGATGTAGTAAAAGTATTAGTTGACAAAGGAGCCATGACCGATGTCCTAGAAGGCACAGGTTTGGTTCCAGAGTCTTATTTAATTGATCCACGCAACCTGAATTTTGAGGACTTGGAACAAACCCTCCCTTATCCTTTTTGGATTCGCAGTACTTCGGGTTCTAGTGGATTAGGCTCTTTGAAAGTTGAGGATCGTGATAGTTTAAAAAACTGGTTAACTATAAATCCGGATGTTACAGAGTTTATAGCCAGTACTTATTTGCCTGGTAGAAATTTGGCTTGCAAGCTACTCTATCATAATGGTGAACTCCTTCGTTCGGCTTGTGGTGAGCGTGTGAATTATATTATGGCCAAAGTAGCACCTTCCGGTATCACTGGTAATACTTCCTATGGCCGCTTACTAAATGAACCTCAATTAGTAGATGCAGCAGTGAAGGCCATGGACCTAATTTTCGAAGCTACCGATGCACCTAAACACGGATTCTTTACTGCTGATTTTAAGGAAGATGCTTATGGTAAGCCCTATATCACCGAAATTAACGTTA
>CATMQD010000323.1 GCA_950073045.1 uncultured Flavobacteriales bacterium
TGGCGCAAGTTTTTACAACTGACTCAGATTCCCATGGATAAGGCAAATCGCGATCTTTCCAAAAAGGAAGTCAACCGCTTGATCGAGTATTTAGTGCGTTCGCCCTTCGAAGTACAAGGTAAAACCACCTTTAAAGAGGAGTTTGTAACGGCCGGAGGAATCGACCTCCGTGAAATTAATTTGCAAAGCTATTCCCTTAAAGCGCAGCCCGGATTATATGCAGTTGGCGAAATGGTAAATGTAGATGGTATTACCGGTGGATATAACTTCCAACATGCCTGGACGAGCGGATTCTTAGCCGGGAAATCGATTAGCGATAATTTCTAAACCTTAGTGTTTACGGGCTTTTTACATCTTAAATGAAAAATATTTAAGGAAAAGCTTTACGATTACGTGTGTCAGTTTTACTTTTGCAAAGTATAGTAATACTATATTTTATAAAAGTATGTCTAAATACTCCTTCAATCTCAGTAGCGATCTTTACCTAAGAGATCCGCTAAGCTCCGATAAAGGGAAGGCTATTCTCCGTGAGGGAGCACCATTAATTTTAAAAACCGGATTAGAAGCATTTAATGCTCGAAAGTTGGCCGAGGCTGCCAGTTTAACTGAGGCCACAGTTTATAAGTATTTCGCTAACAAGCAAAAGCTGCTGCAGTATTATTTTCAGTTGTATTGGACATGGCTGGAGCAGCAGATAAAGGTATTTACAGCGGTAGAGGATGATCCTCACCAACGTTTGTTAAAGGCGGTAAGGATTTTATCGGAAATGCCAGCGGTAGCTGCAGACCCAGGTTTGGTGTCTAAAGGAGTGTTGCGTAAGCTAGTGGTGCAAGAAGGTGCAAAAGCTTACCATCATGCGGAAGTAGATGCCGATAATGCCAAAAAACTTTTTGCTGCTTATAAAAGTGTTACCGGCCTTTTAGCCGAAATGATTCTAGCTGTGGATAAAGATCATCCTTATCCTTATTCCTTATCGACCACCCTTTTGGAGATGTCGCATTCCCTAGAATTTTACAGAGACCATTTACCATCCCTAACCGATTTTCCACTTGATCAAGATCAAGCCAAACTAACCGGATTTTTAGTTCACATCGTAAATCGTTCTATCACAAATAAACCCAAAAATGACAAGTAAACCTCGTATTACGGTTGCCAAAGGCGACGGAATCGGACCAGAAATTATGGATGCCACTCTGCGCATCATGGAAGCTGCTGGTGCCGAACTGGACTATGACTTTATCGACATCGGAGAGAAAGTATACCTAGATGGCAATACTGCGGGTATTACCACCGAGTCCTGGGATACTCTGCGTCGAAACAAAATCTTTTTCAAAGCCCCAATTACTACTCCTCAAGGTGGTGGCTACAAAAGCTTAAATGTTACTATCCGTAAATCACTAGGACTTTACGCCAATGTTCGTCCTTGTAAGAGTTACGCGCCTTACGTGCAGAGCAAACATCCGGATATGGATGTGGTAATTATTCGCGAAAATGAGGAAGATCTTTATGCAGGAATCGAGCATCGCCAAACGGCAGATGTGTACCAGTGCTTAAAGCTGATTACCACTCCTGGTACTGAGAAAATTGTGCGCTATGCTTTTGAATATGCCCGCAATTTTAACCGTAAAAAGGTAACCTGCATGGTAAAGGATAATATCATGAAAGTTACTGATGGCCTTTTTGCCCAGGTGTTTCGTGATATCGCCAAAGAGTATCCAGATATTGAAAGTAACCTAAAGATTATCGACATTGGAGCAGCACTTTTGGCGGATCGACCAGAAGACTTCGATGTAGTGGTAACCCTAAATCTTTATGGCGATATCGTTAGTGATATTGCAGCTCAAATTACTGGTTCGGTAGGACTAGGTGGTTCTAGTAACCTGGGTAAAGATTTTGGCATGTTTGAAGCGGTACACGGATCAGCACCAGATATTGCTGGCAAGGATATGGCTAATCCAAGCGGACTTTTATCGGCAGCAGTTATGATGCTAGAGCACCTTGGTCAATTAGATGTAGCCGAGAACATCGCCAACGCCTGGTCTAAAACCCTAGAAGAAGGTATCCACACCGGAGACATCTACCGCGAAGGAGTTTCTAAAACTAAAGTGGGTACCCAAGCTTTCGCTGATGCGGTTATTGCACGCTTAGGTTCTAAGCCCGAAAAATTACCAGTGCTTAAACTCGATCAAGAGTCATTTAAGCCCATCGTAATTCCAGACTATCAACGTAAGGTTGCACAAAAAGACTTGGTAGGAGTTGATGTTTTTGTGGATGATGCCCAGTGTACCGCGGATGAATTAGGTAACAAATTGCAATCTATCGCGAAAGCGGGACTGAAACTTAAAATGATTACCAACCGCGGAGTGAAAGTATTCCCTGATGGATTACCGGAAACATTCTGCACCGACCACTGGCGTTGTCGTTTCGTGCACAGCGAAAACTCTAAGGATGTACACCAAATGAAAAAGGTGAGCAAAAAAGATTTACTAGATCTATTAACCGCCCTAAACGAGGCTGATGTAGATGTGATAAAAACGGAGAACCTTTATTACTTCGATGGAAAAATTGCCTTCTCCCTTGGTCAAGGCGAATAAATAAAGCATGGATTTAGATTTAATACTTCATAATCTATTTAGCCCCCCGATTTTATTCTTTCTCGGGGGGCTCCTCGCCGTAGCGGTACGCTCCGATTTGGAGATTCCACGCGAGGTAGCCAAGTTCTTATCGCTATTCTTACTCTTCTCTATCGGCTTAAAGGGAGGAATGGAGTTAGGACATGGCGGCGATTTAGGGGAAATGCTTAAACCGCTCCTTTTTGCCGTTTTACTAGCCGTGGTAGTTCCACTTTACACCTTTGTGATTTTAAAACGGAAACTCGACGTTTACAATGCTGGTGCTGTGGCCGCAACCTATGGTTCGGTGAGTGCGGTAACCTTTGTAACCGCCGTTTCGTTTTTACAAAGTGCGGGAATA
>CATMQD010000324.1 GCA_950073045.1 uncultured Flavobacteriales bacterium
GCGTTCGCAGGATCATTTACCATATTATCTCCACCTAAGCGCTCATAAATTGTGGGCTCTGGCTCCTGAGTCATGGTGTTGTCATCGTCGTCTTCCGAACAGCTCGTTGCGCCAATCAATAGGGCGGAAAGCATCAAGAAACTCATCTTGCGTAAAATCTTCATCTTCTTCAATTTAAATTATTAATTATTGGTTAACTAAAAATGGTCTGTATGGCCCGACCCACCCTATAGGTAAAGCTAGACTTGTCAATTGCCGGACAAGACCCTTCACTTTCGGCTTTGCTAGGTTTATAAGCCTCAAAACTGATGGTGCTCACTTTACTAAGATTTTCTAGTACGGCAGCTTCCGCTTGCTGCTCTCGATAGTATCCATAGATCAAGGTTTTAGAACCTTCATTGAGCACCACTTTATGGATGCCATCTATGGATTTCAAACTTTTACGAATGGTCTTTACCTCCTCCCCATCAAGGGTTTCGCTAAAATCGATGCGGGAGACTACCAAATTACTATTGGGAATATCGGGTGAGCTTACCATTGCAATATGAACGACTAGCACTATAAAGAGTGCGCCTATACTGCCTATGGTGATTAATGCTCCTCTAAGAATTTTTTTCCGTGCCATGTTGCCTTGTTTGACCTTATATACGGCGAGCAAGTCCACTTGGATTTCGGCACCCCGGTTTTTTTTGAGATTCTCGTCTAAAACCCGATCGCTAAGTAAGCTTTCTGATCCAAAAGATTCTCTCAATCCAAGGCCAAAGCCTCTTGCTTAAATCCAAATGCTGGATGTACACGTATCTACTAATACAGATTCCATAAATCTTGAACTAGAGTTCAGAAATACCAGCAATAAATAAGGAGGATATTATGATGCAATCGTTTCATGTTAGCTCATTCACAACCTTTTTCATGATCGGGGTAAGCCACCACACCTTAGATCTTAGTCAGCGTGAAAAATTTAGTTTGTCCGAAACCCAGCAAGCACATATTATCAAGAAGTACCAGCAAACACAGGGTAATGGTATTTTCATCTTGGCCACTTGTAATCGTACCGAAGTTTATGCTTTCGGTAATTGTCCCAGAAGAATAATCGATCTCTTTTGCTTAGAAAGTGGTATTGATCAAGAAACTTTTTTCAATCATCAAATTTTAAAGCAAAATCAGGAGGCAATTAATCACCTGTTAAGGGTAGCCACGGGATTAGAATCGCAAATCTTAGGAGACTTCGAAATCATTGGTCAGCTAAAAAAGGCCTTTTCTTTTGCCAAAAACCTGGGCGCTACCACTGCCTTTCTCGATCGCCTCAATGCCTTAGCCTCTCAAGCTTCTAAGCGGGTAAAGAACGAAACTGATCTCAGCTCTGGCACTTGCTCGGTAGCCTATGCGGCAGTGCAGCAGTTAAAGATTTATATCCAAGAGCATGAATCACTTCAAAAACCCAAAATAGTACTCATTGGCACCGGTAAAATCGGTCGTATTGCGAGCGCTAATTTGGCCAAATACATAGATAATGATGACATCACCCTTCTTAACCGCTCTAATGCTAAGGCCGAGAAAATCGCAAAAGAGCTAAAGCTGAAAGCTGCTCCCTATCAAAATCTTTCGGAGGAATTATCGGCCGCCGACATAGTATTGGTCGCCACCGGAGCTCCGACAGCAACGGTAGGTGAAAAGCATTTTCAAAGCGAAAAGAAGCGCCTAATTATAGATTTAAGTGTGCCTCGAAATGTAGAGCATAGCTTGGGAGAAAAGCAGGATATCACTTTGGTAGATGTAGATCAACTAAGTGAAATTATGAAGGCCAACCGCGAAGGAAGGGAAGAGGCTATACCCCAAGCCATTGCGATAATCGAAGAAATGCAAGCCGAATTCAATCAATGGCTTGAAAGTCGAAAGGTCGCTCCTACCCTAAAAGCGGTAAACAGCAAAATGGCTCAGTGGAAGGAGAAAGAAGTCTTTAATTTTCTAAAGAAGAATCCGGGCTGCTCGGCAGAGGAAGTAAACGCTTTAGCGGATAAGCTCATCCACAAGATCACAGGCCAAATCGCAAAGCAACTAAGAAGTGTCGAAAATTCGAGTCAGAGCATTAATACCCTAGAATCCATTTTTGAACTCGGAGGATAGATTCCTAAACAAACGCTCACCCATCAGCAGCAGCTACAAAAGCAAATTAAAAGGCGAAGCTCTATAAAAACAGAAAACCTTAGCTTCGACTCTACGTAGGGATTAAACCCGAGTAGGCCTAATTTAGAAAAGCCTTTCATCATGCGAGCTTCTGGAAAAATGGATAATCTAAATGTTATTTTACGTCCACCGTTTATCTTTTTAATTATCCTACTATCTCTATCGGCTTGTAACTCAAATCCTAATAAACCAAAAACGGATTTGCCTTTTAAGCAAGCTCCAGAAACTTCTGCAAAGCCCAATTTTAATACCCCAGTAGAGCTTAGCTCCGAGCAAGATTTGGCCCTTGAGGCATTAAATCGCTTACAAACAAGTTCTTTAGAGCCGAACCGTTTATACTCGACCTTTCCTGGTATTCACCACGACTGCTATCCAGCAGACACGAGTTTCACCATCTCCCAAGCGGAACTATTAAAGACGCTTTTAGAATTTACCCAGCTGCATTATCAGGAGCGCGAAGCACCCTTCCCAAGTCGATTAGCCGCGCTTGCCGTAAAGGCTCAATCTGAATATCAGGTGCTGGTTTGCCTCGATTTCCCCGGCGATATTAATTATCAGCAGGGCATCCCCCGAAAGGGGACATGGATATTTCCTAAGGTGCTTGGGAGAAGAGATGTAGTATTAGTATGGTGAGCAGATGATTGATTTAATGAGAAGTCCTATATTTCTTCATTCACTAAAGCCTACAATACTAAACCAGTTTTCGATGAATAAGCACCTGTTAATCCTCGCTTTCGCCTTCAGTCTATTTTCCT
>CATMQD010000325.1 GCA_950073045.1 uncultured Flavobacteriales bacterium
ATGTAATTTTCTAAGTCCTCTAAACTTAGTAGGGGGTAGCCATCTTCAAAAACGTAATCGGCCCAGCCATTATCGGCGGCTACATCCACCTTCACCCTTTCAGTGCGAATACCCTTTTCAACGTAGAGGTAATAGCCATCCTTAGGACTTTCGCTACGCTTTAAATTTGGGCCGAGGTGCATTAGGCCTTCGGAGGACATACTAATGAGGCTCTGTTCTGGATTATCAGATTTATAGAGTCGGAGTACCTGATCTGTACTTTGATTAATCTCTACTTTGCTGAATTCGTTTTTATCGCTTTTAGCAACAAAGGCCAGCAAGCCAAAGCTTAATGCAATTAATGTTAGGGTAAAAAAGTTTTTCATTTAGGAAATTTAAGCAGAAAAATAAAAGCCCCGTCCAATAATGACGGGGCTAGGTCTTAAAAGCTAAATCGTATTCCGAGAATGAAATTCCGGCCGGCGGCTACTAAACCACTGCTGTAGGGGCGATAGCGTTGATTGGTGATGTTCTCAACTCCAGCACTTAGAAGCCATTGCTCATTAAGTTCGTAGCTCGATTTAAAGTTTAAGCTATACCAAGCTGGGGAATATGGATTGCCATTATCATCTAGTAGATAGATATTGGTTTTTCCACGTTCCTCGAAGTTTAGATTTTCCGCAGAAACTTCACCGGAGAACTGGGTGTTGAGCTCCATACGGAGGGCTTCCTTTTGGTAAATCAATCGACTAATGCCAAACCAGGGAGCAGCATGTCTAGAAGGTCCTACCATACCTTCTTGGTCTTCCTCTTCTCCTTTCTGCCAATTGAATTGATTTTTCCAAATCCACTGATCATTAAATTCCCAGTCGAGTCCAATTTGAAAACCATAAACTCTGGCCTGGGCTGCATTCTGAATGGCATGCACGGCACTCAGCTCACCATCATAAACAATGCTATCCAAGCCATTTAAGGTAAAAGGTCGGCGTACCATGGCATTATCCAAATAGGTGAAATAGGCACTAAGGTCCAGTTTTAGCTGCTCACCAATAAGGGTGGCCAATCCAAACTCGGCATTGTAAGCGTATTCCGCATCTAACTCGGGATTAGGAACTACGGCAATGGACTCTCCAGAATCGAAGACTTTTCCGATATCATCAACATTGGGAGCACGGAAAGCAGTTCCGAAATTAAGGCGCCACTTCCAAGCTTCCGATGGGCGGAATACAAAACCTAAGCTACCGGTTAAATTACCAGTATTAAGTTCGGCAGTTTCAAAGGGTAAAGCGTAGAAGTCGGCATTGTCGCCAAAATCGGTGGAGATTAAAAAGTGATTATAGCGCAATCCAAACTGGGTGGTAAAAAGCTGCGATACTTCCCATTCGTGATTTAAATAAGCGGCTAAGCTATTCCAGCTCGACTGTGGGTAGCGAGAGCCAATTTTACGACTAGCACCGGTGTTGATATTCTCAATGTTTGCCTCGGAGCGCACTTGATTGTTGATCAGCTCAAAGCCATAGAAAATCTTGTGGCGTTCTGATAGTCGCTTTTGTAAATCTAAATTGGCTGAAAGAGCATCTACATTTTCAATGCGATGGCGTAGTTCAGGATCTCGGAAATCGCGATCATGCCTACTTTCCTCAAAGTTCTGATAGGCTAATCTTAAGGTAGCGCCATCCGAAAGTAATCTCGATTTACGATAATTTACTTGCAGCTTGTTCATGGCCCAAACTTGCGGACCATAATACCATTCGGCGTTTCGCGGGGCATTATCCCTACTGCGAATTAAACGGTCGTAACGATCGTAGTTTGAAGTCTCTGAATACAATAAGCTGTATTCGAAATCCCAATAGGTACTGGGGCGAAAGCGAAGTTTCTGTAAAGTGTGAAACTGCTCAAAGCCAGTGTTCAATTGTAGTTCAGGATCGGTATTGGCGATCGCCGCATCTTGAGAGTCAATGCGGCTTACGCTGAAAGTTCGTAGGAGCTCATCAGGGCCATTGCTTCCCATGCGTAAATCGCCATATCGGTTATAGCTAAAGCTTCCACGATAAGCCCATTTGCTACCACCAATATTAAGGTCGAAATGCTGAGTAAGCTCTTGATTAGCAGATGAAAAACGTGAATAGGCATTTCCGAAAATGAGGCTTTCATCATTAGCGCTTAATTCGGGTCTTAAGGTGCTAAAGCTCATTACTCCACCAATGGCGTCAGAGCCATATATTACCGAACCTGGGCCAAAATAAACCTCACTGCGTTCCACCGCCAGTGGATCTAAGGAAATTACCTGCTGCAGATTCCCGGAGCGGAAAATGGCATTGTTCATCCGTATGCCATCAACAGCTATAAGTAATCTATTGGTGGCAAAACCTCTAATCATGGGGCTGCCACCGCCTTGTTGACTTTTCTGGATAAACACTTCTCCCGTAGAGGCTAGAAGGTCGGCACTAGTTTGGGGTGCCTGAAAAATCACCTCCTTGTTTTTTAGTCCACTTATGTGATAGGGTAACTCCCGTGAAGATTGGCTCCATCGAGAAGCGGCTACTACCACTTGATCCAAAGCTAGGGGGCTCGGTTCTAAAGCGACTTCGAAATTGAGGGCTTTTAAGTCGGCATAGGACAGTACCTTAGACTCATAGCCCAAGGAGCTAATCTCAATTTGCTTTTTGTTTTTAAAGATGCTGATATCGACAATACCCCGGTCATCGGTATAAATGGGGATCAAGTCATCGGTGTAAACCTGTACTTTGGCTCTTTCCAGAGGTTCACTTTCTTGAGCATCAAGAACTTTTAAATTTTGTGCATGATTAGCGTATCCGGCCAGTATAAGTACGGCCAGGTACCATATTTTTTTCATAATAAAGATTTGTGATTATTTCAATGAAATAGAGTCGGAGGAAATAATCACAGTAGGGGCGGGGGGCTTTCGAGTAAT
>CATMQD010000326.1 GCA_950073045.1 uncultured Flavobacteriales bacterium
CAAGGCGCGTTTGGTGAGAGAAAGCGAATCGTAGCACATGGATTAAAGCTAGGGATAATGATTGTTTCGCTTGGCATTGCTGGCGAAAATCCTCAGATTAATCTTCCATAGGTTTTAAAATTTTGTTGTCCACATAAAAACAACCAAAGGGGATAAAGCTCGCAATTAAGAATACCATGGCAGTGGTTTTTAACTTCCACTTTTTGTCATAGGCTTCCATTAAAGTTAGGATTGCAAAAAGCACAAACAAGGCACCGTGTATAGGGCCAATGGTTTTTACCCAGCTCGGGTCATCGTAGCTATATTTTAAGGGCACGGCGATTAAAACTAAAACGATGAGCGATATTCCTTCAATGATTGAAACCAAGCGTAAACGCCCGATGGAGCTAGAAAGTAGATTTTTCAAAATTCTGTTTTTAGACTAGCCGCGAAAGTAGGGAAGGAAGTCTAAATTGCCGATCTATATTTTTATCAGCTCTGCTTTTATAGAACCTTCAAAATCATCGGAAGTAGATTCTACCACGTAGGAGTTTTTGGTGGTTTTTATAATTCTACATCTAAGAACCATCCCGGTGGGAATCGGAATTTCCTTCGGGTTTTCCAGAACTTTCACCAGCTTAAGGGTATAGGTACATTCATCTTTCCATTCTACCTCAAACTCGAGTTTCATTCCGGAGTTTTCATCCGTTTCTACTTGCTTGTTTTCGTAGCGCTCAATGGTGGAGTTTCCCACGAGCTTATCTTCAATTTTAAATTTACCTTCTTCAAAACTTTGGCAATCTTTAGCTTGCGCAAAGATTAGGCTGCTAGATAGGAGGCAAATGAAGAGGAAAAGATTTTTCATATTAGAGATTTAGGGTTTTAAGATAGCCATTAGCTCATTACTTATAATCTGGTGAATTTCTTGAGCTTTTTCAGGATCGGTATGTCCACCGGACTTCTGGAATCGCACAATACCATTTGCATCAACAATTAAATGCATGGGATAACCAAGGCTTAGTCGTTTTTGATTTATCTCATCTCTACTAAGGTGAAAGTGACGGAAGTGAAACTGATGGTTTTCCAAAACTTCCTTTAAATCCGCTTCAGTATTAAAGCTTAGCGCTAGAAAGACCACTTTCTCCTGGGTAAAATCCGCTTTCAATTTATTGAGAGAGGGCATTTCTACTAAGCAGGGTGGACAACCAGCATACCAGAGGTTTATCACATAAATACTATCCGATTGAAAAGGTATTAAAGTGTCCCCTTCATAGGAGTGTAAAGTATCTAGGGGCAGACGCTTATTTAACCAAGGGTAGTCTAAAAAATCTTGGGCTACACTGAGTTTTGGTAGAGCAAAGAGGATGAGGTATGCAAGTAGAAATCGTTTCACTAATAAATGTGCGTTTCATGCTGAGTCCACCGTTTCAATCATCCTTTATAGGAGGGTAGCCCACGGTTAGTAAAAAAAAAACTAGGCTTAGGTGTTTCTTCCTATTAAGCCTAGTCTGTGCCATTAATTTTGCTCTTTCATTATTATTTTTTGACCAGTGAGCGTGCTACCATTTTCGTAATAGTTCACCTCAATCATTCCGCTATCGGGGGTAAACCACACCATATTTGCATCGATGTTTCCGTCATTAATAGCTTCAAAAGTTTGGTGACCATTGTGGTAAGTGCTAATACTCCAGCCAACATTTTTGTCATAGGCCCAAGGCTGCTGTCCGTATATTAAATTCATCTCCACTTTTAAGGAGCTTCCTTCGGGTATGTGTGCTTTAAAGGAATTCCCATTGCCGCTAATTACCAGGGTGTCGGTCCCGTGTAAAAGGTTTATACCGTGAGTGCCCGTAGCCGGATAACTTACTGCGCAGGGAGGACAATCTCCACCGCAGTCTACATCAACTTCATCCCCATCTTTTACTCCATTTCCACAGTCTGAACTATTACTGCAGGCGCCAAGAGCTAGCGCAGCGATTAGAAGGGCATACTTTTTCATGCGATTAATCAGATTAAAATTAGAGGTTCTAAGGTAGAATAATTCTCGAAAAGGGAGTAATTTAACCTGAGGGTATTAGACTTATTAATCAATTAAGCATTCTCAAAATTCACATAGGGTAGCCGTTCAATATATTTTGCTTCTACGCTCACGAAGTCATATTCCTCAATCACTATTCCTCGAATTAAATAAATGCCTTTTCCTTGGAAGGGATATTTTTCGGCTACCGGCGGAAAGTGTACGGTGTCTATAAAATGTCCCGCCTGATCGAGGAAAGTACCAAACATCATATGTCGCGCCTGCTTACCGCGGGTAGTAACGTGTTTTATGTGAATGAGGTAGCCGCATAAACGGACTTCTTTGCCAATATGCTGATCAATTTCATTAGCCGGGATACAAGCTTCTGGTAGCTGGGGAACAAGCTGGAAAGGGGAACTGAGGGGGAAGCCCAATAATTCAATTTCATCTACCGCCTGTTCAAAGTCACCACTTTCAAGTTCTGGTAATTCCAGTTTTTCCCGGGTATTGCGAAAAAGCTCATTTACAGGTGCTGATTTTTTGGCGTTCCCCAAAATGAAATGCGCTTCCCAAAGTAGTTTCTTTTTATCGACCTCCAAATCCCGAAAGGCATTAATGCGGATTAGTAGAATGCATTGCTCTAAAGAGATTTCCACCCTTTCTAAAAACTCGCTTAAGCTGCTAAAGGTCCCGCTCATATGGCGTTCCCTTAAAATGTTCATGGCGGTTTTCTCCTCTAATTCCTTGAGCATATTTAAGCCGAGGAAGATGTGTTTATCCAGCAATACCGCCTCCATCTCAGAGTGGTTAATGCAGGGTGCTTCCACTATGCCTCCTTCTAAACGGGCTTCGTTA
>CATMQD010000327.1 GCA_950073045.1 uncultured Flavobacteriales bacterium
GCCATATAACCAAGACCACCTTTTGGGTCGGTATCGCGACCATCGGTAAAGGCATGCACAAATACTTTGGATAGGCCTGCATTATTGGCGGCGCTTATTAATCCTTTAAGGTGATTGATATGAGAATGTACCCCACCATCGGAAAGTAATCCGATGAAATGCACTTTTTTATGCTCCTTTTTGGCGTAGTCGAAAGCAGCATTCAGCACTGGTTCTTTAGCCAGATCGCCATTCTCTACTGCCATATTAATTTTCACCAAGTCTTGGTACACCACTCTACCTGCACCGAGGTTCATATGCCCTACTTCGCTGTTGCCCATCTGCCCTTGCGGCAAGCCTACCGCCATACCCGAGGCCTCTAGGCGCGTGTTTGGGTATTTACTGTACAAGGAATCTACAAAAGGCGTTTGGGCCTTATCGATGGCCGATACTTCAGAATTACGGGCAATTCCCCAACCATCTAAAATGATTAAGGCAGCTTTTTTGGTCGCGCTCATGCTTGATAATTAGGGGGCAAAATTACGGATTTGCCTTGAGAGGAGCAGGTGGATATAGACTTTCAATTTAAGCTTAGCAGTAGGCAATAATTTTACTGCTCAAGCTTCCCAAGCTAGAAATTTAAGACCGTTTTATTACCGACCATCTCCACCAATCTATCTTGACTAATACTTAAGTCTTTTCTGCACTTTGATGATTTTTCATCAAAGTAGTACGAAAAGGCCTGCTCTTTAAACTGCTCTCGCTCTGTAGAACCTCTCTCCCCGAACCTTTCGGCGAGTAGTTCATCTGCATTTTTACGATTTTCCATTTTAAAGCCCAAATTATAACCGCCCTAAGGCCTCTACCGCTTGTTTGATATTGTTGCGCACTTCTAGAATAGAGGCTTCCATCATGTAGCAGGGTGCGCAAATGATTTTTAAGTCCTCATCTACGCTCACCTCCTGGATTGTACGCGATTCGGCTTGCACGCCAATACTGTCCATTCCACCAGAAATCCCAGCTATATCATAAGGAGAAGCTTCCACCGTGCTGCCCACGCTTAGTTTTGCATGATGTCCGCTCCCCTCCAAAGCTTTGGCCACGGTGGTAGGACTCATACATAAAGCCGCGATGGGCTTAGATTGATTTACATAATCAAGGATTAAAGATTTCAATTCGGGAAGGATATCGCCACTTGGACCCTCAATGGCCCACTTAGTAATATTCTTGGCCGTTCCAAAACCGCCGGGCATCATTAAGGCATCAAAGTCTGAGGCTTTAATTTCTTGCAGATCTTTTATCTGCCCACGAGCAATACGGGCCGACTCAATTAGAACATTTCGCTCTTCATTCATCTCGGAGCCATCTAGGTGATTGATGACATGATGTTGCGTGATATTTGGTGCGAAGCACTGGTATTCATGTCCAGCTTCGGCCAGAGCCAATAAAGAAAAAACGGCTTCATGGATTTCGGTGCCATCATAAACACCTGAACCATGGAGGAGAACGGCAATATTCATTTCTGTGGGATTTAGCTCGAAATTAGCTATTTAGGCTTTTTAATGCAAGATGCAGACTAGGATTTCCGTCTTCGAGCGGCCTGTTTTTCAATACGCTCCAAAATTTTCGGATCATTTAATTCCTTCCAAGCATCATTGGCGGCCCAGGTCTCAAACTTACCATCTGGACTTTGCCAGTTCGCAGCGATGTAATTTCTAATTTCCTCATTTAAATAGGGACTGCGCTTACCTAAGGTTCTTAGTACCCACGAATTGGCCTTCTTTACAAAGTTTCGATCGTCAAACATGTATTCCTTCACCAAGGGCAAATAGGTCAACAGTTCTTTATCAGCCATTTTTTTGTGATGGATGCTAATCGCCAAGATCATCACTAAACCCGATCGCCTTTGAAATTCACCCGGCAAGGGTGCCCATAAAAAAGGCAGTTCCAAAGCAAAGGAGGCCTTTTGGAAAAGACTGCCACAAAACTGATCTACGAGGTCCCAAGAATAAAAGCCTTCCATAAATCGATCGGCTTGATCGAGGCTTAAATCCTTAGCCGGAAAAATAAGGCCCGCCGCTAATTTAGCTTCATGGTAATCGCTTGCAAAGAGCTCCAGCGACAGCTTTGCATCTCCCCGAAAGGGTTTTACATAGTCCCTTAAATCGGGCATCCGTACTCCAAGGGCATGCTCATTAGGAATTCCATAATTAAGGAGCTTGGCACGATGCGATTCATCGGCTCGATTTCGTAAACCCTCGATAAATTCCTCAAGCTCCATAATCATCTAAATTAAAAAGGAAACATCTCCTTGTTCTATTTCCCGCATCTCCTTACCAGCCTCAAAAAGTGGTGCCGAATGCGGTCCCTTTAATTCTAGTTTCTTGTTTTCCAAACGCAACCAAGAACCTTCTCTTAAGCCAATTACCGGCTGTTTATTTTGAAAGTGAAATTCGTTAATTCGAGTGGCTCGGGTTTCCCCCTGATGTTTGGAATCCGGATTAGGATCCAAATAATGCGGATTGATATTGAATGGCACTAGAGCCAAAGCCTCAAAGCTCGGTGGATACACAATCGGCATATCATTAGTAGTGCCGATGCTTAGGCCGGTAATATTACTACCTGCGCTACTTCCCATATAAGGCGTTCCCGATACTACTGCAGCTCGTAAAGGCTCTATCAGCTCTAGCTCATACAAGGTTTTGGTTAATAAAAAGGTGTTGCCTCCCCCAACAAAAATGGCTTCCGCCTGAGCAATGGCCTGTTGGGGATCGCTGTACTCGTGAATACCTTTTACTTTAACACCAATGGATTGCAGGGCCTTGGCGGGATATTGGGTGTACTCTTCATAACTGATGCCACCTGGG
>CATMQD010000328.1 GCA_950073045.1 uncultured Flavobacteriales bacterium
GCTCAGAAATCTTTTGGTCGCTTAAGCCAGTTGCTTGACCGATAACCTTAGGCTCAGAGCCATATCCTGTTAAATTAGCGGTTCCGAAGTTTACACTTTGGGTTTGTACCTGCTTGCTAAACTGAGTGGCTAAAGCAGCTAACTCTGCATTTGGACCTAATTTCTCTTCCAATTGAGATTTTAGTTGCTCGGCTTTCTTTTGCTTAATCACTTCCTCGCGAACTTCTTCCTCCACTAATTCAAGTGGTAGGTAATCTTCCGGACGAATTTCGGTAAGCTGAGTTACCACAAAGGCACTATTATCTTGATTGAAAAGTTGAATTGCACCTAATTCAGTTTCATCATTGTGAATCCAACGCACAATTTCGCGGTTAGAACCAATACCTAAAATGTTTTCTTGATTAGCCTCGATATCAGCAGCCGGACGAGCAGAATAGCCCATGCTAGCGGCAAGAGCAGCAAAATCGGCTGTATCATTTGCACGAGCAGCAAATTCACTTGCTAAATTGTAAATGCTGTCACGAGTTTCATCAGAAGCTTCGATATTACGTACAATGTCCACAAGTTTAATGGCTTTATTAGCCCCTTTCTGATCTAGCACCTGAATGATGTGGATACCAAAATTGGTAAATACCATTCCGATATCGCCAGGCTTGTTGTAAAAACAGAAGTTATTAAAAGCAGGAACCATAGCACCAGGCTTAAACCAATCGTAAACTCCACCATTGTTAGCAGATCCTGGATCATCAGTGAATTTATTTGCCAAGTCCGCAAACTGAGTAGAATCTTCTTTTACCAAGGCAATCAAACTATCAGCTAAAGCTTTGGCTTCCTGCGGAGCACGTGTGGCTTGAGACTGACCATTGTTAGCACCTCGGTAGCTAATAAGAATATGTCGAGCACGAACGCTATCCGGACGATCAGTAATCTCGCTAATCTTAGAAATCACGAAGCTATTGTTGCGCTCGTAAGGACCATGGATATAACCAACTTCTTTCTCAAATAGAGTGCTGTCCAAAGGAGCTGCAATTTCTCCTACCGTTTGGAAAGTAGGATTAACTGGATTATCTGAACGACCCACGGCATAAACTGAATCATCCTCGGTATCGTAAAAACTTGGCAGGGTATCGGTAGTTCCTCTTCGGTTAATTACCTCTGGCTTCAGGTAAGTTTTAAGCTCGCTCTTTAATTGATTACGATCTTTGCCAGAAGCTTTCACATTAAAGGTTACAAAAGCAATCTCACGGGTATTATTACTCTTAAACTCCTCACGGTGCTTTTTGTAATAACTGTTAAGGTCGCTTTCGCTTACGCTGATGCTAGAGTCGGAAATAGATGAATACTCTAGTCCAAAGAATTGAACACTAAGATTTTCATTACGACGGGTGTAATCAGCTTTAGCTAAAGCAGTAGGCATATATAAGCCTTTGCGCACTGCAGTTAGATACTTCTGGCGAATCACTTGATCGTGGGTTCCTTCTTCGAAGTTTAACCATTGCTCATAGGCCTGACGGGCTTGCTCATCACTAGCGGCATTATCGCGAATCTGATCGATATAGGTTTTTAGCGCAGCTGGAGAAAATTGTCCCGTTACTTGATCGCGGAAACCTTCTTGCTGACGAACCTGTGGATTTTGAATAATTCTTTCGAATAGTTCATTACCAGTTACGCTAATCCCAAGGGCTTCATAATTACTAGCAATTAATACCTCTTCTTGGTATTCATTCCAGATTTGATTGGCCACTGCCGTACGTGTAATACTGGCTGCTTGTTGCGGGTTTTGACGTTGTAAATTAGACAAACGTTGATCAACCCGGGCATTGAAATCCTGAGCGTCTATCGACTCTCCGTTGATTTCACCAACCACATTGGCATCGTTTCTCAAAATGGAATTACCCGAACTTAATAAGTCGGTGAGGATAAAGGCCGCCATGGCCACGCCTATAACTATAAGCAGTAATCCTGAACGTTGACGGATGCGCTCTAATGTCGCCATTGATCTAAGTGCTTTGGAATTTAAGGCTGCGAATATACAATTGTTGGACTAAAACCCTTTATATTTAACCATTACAATTTATCAAGCCCGCTTGTTGATTTCATCTTATCACCATATTTCGACAGTTCATCGAATAGATTAAGGGTCCTTCCCTACTCTCCCCCACATTTGTTGTGTATTCAAACGAAGTCTTATGGAAGCCCGTGAATTTAAATTAGATGTTAACCAAAAAGATCCCGCCCAATTAACGCAGGAAGAGCAGCGTTTAAAGGCGATTAAGCAGATCTTAGTAGGTAACCAAATCGAGCGATTAGAAAATCGTTTTCGCGGTTTAAGCCGTCGGGTAGAGTCTACCAATGGACATCTTCTCAGCACCGTTCAGGATTTAAGTAATGAATTTAATCGCCTAAAAAGTGAGATGCAATTGCAAAGTCCAAAATTAGCGGGCGATTCAAAAGAATTGCAAAAAACGCTTCAGGAATTGCTTAAAGACGGTAAAGGCGCTAAATTCGATGATTCTGCAATTTGTAAGCAATTGGAAGAACGAATTAACACCATAGAAGACGGTTTGAAGAATGAGGCCACCCTCCAATCTGAAAGTAAGGAGCAGATGACCGCCATGTCTGAGGACATTAAAAACTTCAAAGAGAAACTTCGCAGCACACAAGATCGTTTAACGAAACTTGATAGGGTTGCCAGTCCAGAGAATAAAGCTAAAGTAGATCAGCGCTTAAGCAGTTTGGAAGCTAAAATCCAATCGCTTAACCCTAAAAAAATGGAGGCGCGCATCAATAAACGTCAGGATGAGTTTGAAGATGGTGTACAAGATTTAGTAGAGCGCTTAGCAGG
>CATMQD010000329.1 GCA_950073045.1 uncultured Flavobacteriales bacterium
CGTAGATCGCACATTAAACCAAGGGCCAATGGTCATTATATAGAATCATGGTTCTTTGATTTTCTGCCTAATGGCGATACCCTGAAAGTCAGTTTTAATTGTGAAGTTTATCTTTCCTCTGACCCAAAGATTGCTTATTATGTCCAAAATTTGCGCTTTACAGATAGCCTTTACCTAAAGGATGAAGCGCATTTATAAAGCCCAAGCATCCTTCATGCATACCACCTTTCGCGACTGTATCCTTCAAAGCACTGGAGCTCAATCCTTTCACATTAAGGAAGTAATTCAAGAATTATGGAGTGGCTATGGCCAGTTGATGATTGTAGAACTAGCAGGAGCGCCCATTCCAGAAGTGATTGTAAAGCATATTCAAACGCCTAAGGAAAATTCGCATCCTCGGGGCTGGAACAGTAATCTGGGTCATCAACGTAAGCTAAAGTCTTACCAGGTGGAAAGCCAATGGTACGAAAACTACAGTGCCCAATCCCAAGCTCGTTTACCCCATTGTTATACTACCGCTCAGCATGAAGCCGAAAGTTTAATCGTGCTGGAAAACCTCAACTTGGCTGGTTTTCGGCTCCGAAAGGAGGAAATAAACTGGCTAGAAATTAAAAACTGCTTAAGCTGGTTAGCGCAATTCCACGCTTCTTATTTAGGTGAGGAGCCGCGTGGTTTATGGGAAAATGGTACCTATTGGCATCTCGATACCCGTCCGCAGGAACTCGAAAAACTGGAGGACCAAGCCTTAAAAGAGGCCGCTCCAGAGATTGATGCTCGATTAAATAATTGCAAGTTTAAAACCCTAGTCCATGGTGATGCCAAATTGGCCAATTTCTGCTTTGCACCAGATGGCTCAGTAGCGGGAGTAGACTTCCAATATGTGGGCGGTGGCTGCGGCATGAAGGATGTGGCCTATTTTGTGGGCAGTTGCCTAGATGAAAAAGATTGCGAAAGACTAGAGGCACCTATTTTAGATCATTATTTCCAAGCCCTACATGCGGCCTTGGGCACTAAAAACGAGGCCTTGGAGCAAGAGTGGCGCACATTGTATCATTGGGCTTGGGTCGATTTCCACCGTTTCCTAAAAGGCTGGAGTCCGGGACATTGGAAAATTAATTCCTATAGCGAAAGCCTCTGCCGTAAGGTTTTAAAAGAATTATAAAATGAACATCGCATTATTAATTGAGGCCGCTCGCAGGGCCGCTTATGCCGCCGGGGAAATTATTCGAGAAGGTGCCCAACGAGAAATATTGCAAGAATATAAAGAAGGCGGCAGCAATTTGGCCTCGCAAGTGGTAAGTGAAATCGATCGTGCTGCCGAGCAAGCCATTATGGATCACCTATTACCTACTTGCAAAAAATTCGACTTGGCCATTTTAAGTGAAGAAACCGAGGATGATGGCGGGCGATTTGAAAAAGACTTCTTCTGGTGCACCGACCCCCTAGATGGTACTTTAGCCTTTCTGCGCAAGCAAGAAGGATATGCGGTTTCTATTGCTTTAGTTTCCAAAGCTGGAACACCTCATTTAGGTTTCATTTACGACCCTATTGAAGAGGTCCTCTACGAAGCGATTAAGGGTCAAGGGGTATATAAAAACCAAAAGCCTTGGAAAATCGAAAGTGATAACGATTACCTCACTTATGTTAGTGATCGACCTCTAGCGGAAACTCCTCGCGCCGATGAAATTGAAGCACTATTAAAAGAAAAGGCCGCCGCCTTGGGCCTTCGTGGTTTTAAAGAATATAAGGGCAAAGGATTAGTGCTTAACGCGATGCGGGTTTTGGAGAATGCCCCAGCCTGCATGCTCAAGCTCCCCAAACCAGAACTAGGAGCGGGCAGCATTTGGGACTATGCCGCCTCAGCTTGCTTCTTCGAAGAGTTGAATTTTAGGGTAAGCGATTTTGATGGCCAGCCTCTAGAGCTCAATAAAAAGGAGAATACTTTTATGAATCATCGCGGAACTTTTTACGCGACATTTAGCTAGGCGATTAAATTAAATGCGGGTATCAAACTCTTTACGCATTTGCAGAAGTTGCTCATTTACCCAATGATGGCTTTGATCCCTCAAGCTCTCCCAATCCTCACTTATCATTTCCTCACCAAAAGCCACTTTAACTTTCGTTTTTCGGTGTTTCCCAAAATAGCGAATGAAGTGAGGTACGAAAGTATCATCACCCACCCAGGCCGCATCGCGGTGTTCAAATTCAATGGCAATTGGTACAATCGGTAATTGGTTTTTGGCCGCTGTTTTAAAGGTACCCGGACGGAATTCTCCGGCCTCTGGCCCTACATAGGTTGTGCCTTCTACAAAAACAATGGTCGACACCCCCCGCTTAACGAACTCGGCAATCCTTTCGCGAGTTTGGCTACGGCTGATTTTATTCTCACGCTCTACAAATACAGTTGCAGTATGTTTTAAACCAAGACCTACCAAGGGCCAGTTCTGCACTTCCGACTTCACTACCGGACAGGCATCAAGATGCATGAAAATACATACCGAATCGATGTAAGAGCGGTGATTTGTTACGCCAATGATGCCGTCTCCAGGCACTACGCCTTTAAGCTCCACTTCAATTTTGAGCATGTGCACTAAACGAGCGGCCAGCTTGCGTCGAAGCCGAATTGACCGACCTTCATTTTCGCCAAGCAGGAAGCCCAAAAAAATCATCCAAAAAAGGCTAAAAGCCGTGATAAGCGCAAAAACAATAAAGCGATAAATCCCCCTTAGCCTCATATCCCATTTTAATGCGAGGCAAGTTAGTGGCGCAATAGCTATCTAAACCTTATTCATCGCTCTATTTGAAGCCGAGCTTAAAG
>CATMQD010000330.1 GCA_950073045.1 uncultured Flavobacteriales bacterium
GGATTGGGGCGGTCCATCGCTAGTTAAACCCGCTTCACTACTACGCGACCGAAAAGTCCCGCCGGCTTGAAGAGCAGTACGGCGATAATAAGTATAAGAGCAAATGTGAGTTTGAGTTCAGACCCTCCGGGGACATATCCACCGACCCAATTCTCCAAAACACCTATTATCAAGCCACCTAGAACAGCACCACCTGGACTTGTAATCCCACCGAGTAACGCGCCTGCAAACCCATATAAAAGCACTCCGGCCATCATGTTTGGCTCCAGGTAAACGATCGGCGCAACTAAAATACCACCTACCGCGCCTATAGCTGCGGCCAAACCCCAACCAAGCGCCAGCATCCAGCCAACTGAAACACCCACTAAACGCGCTGAATCTGGGTTTGCGGCCGCGGCGCGCATTGCGAGTCCCACCCGGGTGAATCGGAAAAAGCAGAAAACAAGTAACAATACCAACAAGGTTAAGCCGATCACGCCCATGTGATGTGGTCCAATCAGACTTGATTTAAATCCAAAGTCTGCGGGGAATAAGCTGGGAAATGGTTTAATCGTAAATTCCCAAATCCAACCCGCCATATTATTAAAAATCACCAATAGACCAATGAAAACCATGATCTGGTTCAAAATAGGCGCATCTTCAACTGGCTTTACCAACAATCTTTCAATGACTACCCCCGCTAAAAACGAAAGGGCGACCGCTAAAACGAAAGAGAGCCAAATAGGAGCCCCCATCCCGAGAAAGGTCCAGGCGATATAGGTCGAAAACATCGCCATCTCGCCTTGGGCAAAATTAAAGTGATCGCTGGCCTGATAAACCATTCAGTTTAACGGTTACCGCAAACCACTCACAAAACAATCAAACCAAGGACATGACCTTAACCTTGCCACAGGTTAACTTCTCGGTTAATAGGATGTTCCCTTTTAAAAAGGAAGGTGGTATTTCTGGAAATAAGAAGTGGTACGAAGAAATTGGTATCTCTTATACCACGAATGCGCAAAATCAAATTCGTACGCGCATGGATAAACCACTTTTCCAGGAAACTGTCTTTCGCGATTCTAGTAGAATGGGAATCCGCCATAATATTCCAATCTCAGCGAATTATAAGGTCTTTAAATACTTTGTGTTTAACCCAGGAATAAACTTTAGTGAAAGGTGGTATCCCAATCGCTTAGAGTATGGTTTTAACGATTCCACCAATCGGGTAGAGGTTATTGATACGGTTAGTGGCTTTTTTGCGAATCGCGATTTTAGTGCCAATGCCAATTTATCGACCAAGGTTTATGGTTTATGGCGTTATCGAGGCTTTGTAAAGGCTATCAGACATGTAATGACCCCAACAGTTGGTTTAAATTATAGACCGGATTTTAGTGATGATTTTTGGGGTTATTACCAAGAAGTGCAGAGCGATACCTTGGGAAATACAGAGTTACGAAATCGCTATTCTAACGGGGTTTACGGTTCGGCTGGACAAGGTTTATCGGCTGCTTTAACCTTTGGAATTCAGAATACCCTAGAGGCTAAAGTACGCGATAAATCAGATTCTACGGGTTTAAAGAAAATAAAGATTTTGGAGCGTTTCAGTTTAAATGGAAATTATAATATGGCGGCCGAGGAGTTTAAATTAAGCACCATCCGCTTTACTGCTTCTTCTTCAATATTCGATCGCCTTATTACTTTAAACTACAATGCTACTTTCGATCCTTATCATTTCGATGAAGACTTAGGTAGGAGAGTAAACGAGTTTGCATTTGATAATGGCAGTGGCCTAGCCAGAGTTACAAATCAGCGATTCACAGCGGGTACCAGATTGGACCCCAGAAGATTGAAGTCGAAATCGCAGAAGGAGAAGGATAAGAAGGATAAAAAATCTAATGAAGGTGGTGGTAGCGATGAAACTAATCCCGCTGCTGGTGCCTTAGGAATTACCGAGGGCGATGTAGATTATTACCGCTTACCTGGCTATGTGGACTTTAGTGTGCCCTGGTCTTTAAACTTAAATTATAACCTCAGTTACAATAATCCTGGCGGGGGAGAACCTACCATTCGTCAGTCTATGGATTTTTCTGGCGATTTAGATCTTACTCAGGGTTGGAAAGTTGGCTTCCGCACGGGCTATGATTTTGAGGCAAAAGACTTCACCTTTACCTCATTTAATTTCTATCGAGATTTGCACTGTTGGAATTTAGCTTGCTCCTGGGTACCTTTTGGATTCCAACAAACTTACACCTTAACTATTCGTGTTAAGTCCAGTATTCTGCAAGATCTTAAGCTAGAGCGCCGACGGGGAGTTGGTGATTTCCGCCGCTAGAAATATCGAAATAATAAACTTACAAAAGGACTTAAAGCAGTTTCCCGTCCTTGGTGGTGTATTTCATCTCCTTACGGATGAAACGATCTTTTTCTTCATCATAAATTCGACAAGAATCAATAGGCTTCATGTAGAGATGTAAAGTCATGGCTCGTTCTCCGCTATTGTTGTGGAGGCTATGGAAACCCATCATATCATGCATGTAGGCCACGGTTCCTTCCTCCATGGTACCACGCTCGGTTTCGTAAATGTCGTGCTCAGAGCCAGGCTTATTTTTAAAACGGATTTCATCCATTTCGCCTTTTAGCCCGTAAACCCAGCATTCTTCGCCATTATGACAATGAACAGGAGTTTCTTGTCCAGGCTCCCAACACAAGAGAATAAGCTCATACTCATCATTGCGACTCACGCAATTGCGGGTGTAAGATTCATCGCTCCAATAAGCAAAA
>CATMQD010000331.1 GCA_950073045.1 uncultured Flavobacteriales bacterium
TATTTGCCATTTGATAATTTCGCTGCGATTATAAGAAGCAGAAAGGTGGCGAAAGATAAGGCATTTTACCCGAAGAGGACGCTCAAATTAGGCGCTAAACTATGGGCTCCAGAGCAGGCTTTGCTTATGGGGATATTAAACATTAACCCCGATTCCTTCTACGATGGCGGGCAGTTTACTTCCGTAGATGGAGCACTGAGTCAAGC
The DNA here is from genome assembly GCA_950073045.1 of uncultured Flavobacteriales bacterium. Classification (GTDB taxonomy): domain Bacteria; phylum Bacteroidota; class Bacteroidia; order Flavobacteriales; family Schleiferiaceae; genus Croceimicrobium. The sequence continues at coordinate 207 of CATMQD010000331.1, forward strand.
GCGAAAAATGATAGCTGAAGGCGTAGATATTATCGACTTGGGGCCAGCCAGTTCGAAGCCCGGCTCTAAGCTTATTAATCCAAAAGAGGAATGGAAAATTGTGGAACCAGTTTTAAAGGCCCTAGTAGCTGAGTTTCCCGATTTAGCCATTTCCTTAGATACCTATAATTCAACTACAGCCGAGAAAGCGATAAATAATGGGGTGGTTCTCATCAATGATATTTCAGGAGGATTAATCGACCCTAAAATGATTCCTTTAATTGGCGAAAGTCAAACAGCCTATGTAGTTATGCACATGCAAGGCCTTCCCGAAAACATGCAAAAAAGTCCGCAATATGAAAATGTGGTAAAAGAGGTCGCTCATTTTTTTAGTGAGCAATTAGAAGCGCTGTCAAGGGTAGGAGCCAGCGATATTATCCTCGATCCGGGCTTCGGTTTTGGCAAAAGTCAAGCCCATAATTTTCAGCTCTTCCAGCATATCAGCTACTTTAAAAGAGTATTTGAATTACCAGTTTTAGTAGGTATTAGTCGTAAGTCGATGCTGTATAAAGCTTTAGGAACTTCCGCTGCTGAAGCTTTAAATGCTACCACGGTGATGCATACCTTAGCGCTGCAACAAGGGGCGGATATCCTGCGGGTACACGATGTGAAAGAAGCGGATGAAGTGCGCAAAATCCTTACCTTGAACGAAAATTGCACCTAAATGTCGTTTCTCGACTTCGGCTTCCTAGATGTCTTAGATATTCTATTGGTGGCCTTTCTTTTATACCAGCTTTACCGACTTATAAAAGATACGGTCGCTATTAATGTATTAATTGGGGTAGCCGCTATTTACCTAGTTTGGAAATTGGTGCAGGCCTTACAAATGGAACTTCTAAGTGAAATTCTGGGACAATTTATTGGGGTAGGGGTAATCGCTTTGGTGATTGTATTTCAGCAGGAAATTAGGCGCTTCTTATTGGTGATTGGCTCTACCAATTTTACTCGACGAAAATCTTTATTGCGCTTTTGGCGAGTGCAAGATGATGATAGTTCGCTAGTAGATTATACAGGTTTAGTAAAGGCTTGTGGCCATATGACCGAAAATTTTACCGGCGCTTTAATTGTTATTGAAGGTGATTCTAAACTTGGCTTTTATGCCAGTACGGGAACGGCTTTAGGGGCCCAGGTAAGTAGTAGCCTTTTGGAAAGTATCTTTAATAAAAACTCACCCTTGCACGATGGTGCGGTTATTATTAGTGGGAATAAAATTATAGCTGCGGGCTGTATTTTACCCTTAACCGAAAAAACCAATTTACCTTCTCGTTTTGGCTTAAGACACCGCGCGGCATTAGGGATTTCTGAAAAAGCTAATGCCTTAGCCATTGTTGTTTCCGAAGAAACCGGAGAAATAAGTGTAGTCGAAAATGGGCAATTCCGACATAAGGTTAGCCTCGAGGAATTGTCCTCTATTTTACAAGAAGAGCGCTAGTCTAGAAAATTAGGATCATAATTGATCACGCTATCCTTTTCGAAATCATATAAGCAAAGCTGACGTAAGGAATAGTAAGCTATCCAAAAGCGTTGCAGCTCCTGTAAATAACTTTGTTTTGCTCCATCCTTTTCACTCTGTGCGATATTAATATCGGTAATCGAGATCTTTCCAGTTAAATAACGTTGGCGCGCTACTTCATAGCGCTTTTGGGCTACGGTATCTGCCTTAGCGGCGATGGATAGCCTTTTATACTGGGCATTAAATTGCATCACCTGAAGGAAGATTTCCTGCTCGAAGTTAATTTCATCTTGCTCAATATTTACCTCTTGCAATTGGCGATTGGCCTCGGCTCTGCGAATTTGGGAACGCGCCTGACCCCAATCTACAATTGGAATATTTACGCCGATGGAGATATTCTGCTGTTGGGCGAAAGGGTTGGCATAAGCAGCCTCAAATTCATCCGCTTGACGGTTCAATCCAAAATTAGCTCTTAGGTTGAAATTGTAATTGGTATTACCACGAGCTTGGGCTACTCCTTGTTCAGCTTCCAAGCGACGACGACGAAAATCTAAAACCGCAGCGCGATTTTTCCTTGCTTCCGAAAGGGCTTTCTCAAGATTTACTTCCAAATCTGGTACCTCGCTAGGTACGCTTAATTCCAAATCTTGCTCCGTGGGAATACCGAGGTAACGTTTCAATTCTTGAGCCGCAACCTCGTAGTTCAAACGGGCATTAGTTAAGGAGTTTTCAGCATTTAAAAGGTTGAGCTCTATTTGAAGGAGATCGTTTTCCGCGATTTTCCCCAAGTTGTAGCGGCCTTTAGAAATCTTGTAGATAGTGTCGTTATTACGAACGTTTAACTCTGCAATCTGCATACTGATTTTAGAAACCAAAGCGTCGAAATAAAGGCGCGTGGTTTCAGAAGCAATTTGCTCCAAATCTTCAGAATAGGCTCGGCGCGAGGATTCGTAGGCCAAAGGCTGAATTTTATTTTGCCACTTCAGGTCATTGTATAAAAACATCGGCTGGAAGTAGGAAATAGATATAGGGGTATTGAAATAATTCACCCTACGGTCGGG
>CATMQD010000332.1 GCA_950073045.1 uncultured Flavobacteriales bacterium
AAACCTTTTAACTGAGGTTGATATTTGGCATCGCTTCGGTTACTCTGCAGGTTAATGCTGCTAAAGAACTTTTCGGGTAATTCTGATTTCGCAAATTCTTTATGTCCACCCACCTTAAAGATGATTACCTCTAAAGGCGTAAATACCATTTGATAATGTTGAAGGTCGCCAGTTTTAGTCTCATTGCGAATGTCCATCGCTGGAAAGCCAGAAACTTGAATACTGTCTTTACTTAAGATTTTACCCGGGATGTTTTCGTAGAGCATGCTATCCAATCGGCCTTGATAGAATCTGGCAGATTTGCCATGCATGGCGCTAAAAGTGTTGATTCTGCGGATACTGTAAAAGCCACCATTAGCCATATCTGCAAAAACGTATTCTTGGTAGGGCTGACTAATAAATTTCACCATTTTCCCGGGCACTTTCGTGCTGATGAAATCATCGTCGGATTCAAAATCCTGCAGGGCTGTTTTATAAATGATATTATCAATGTCTTCCTTGCGGCTGATGCTGGTTTCAGTTACCGCTCTTTCTTCCGCTTCTACGGTATAGCCCATTTTGCGAAGAAGGTTAATTACCCCCTTATTTCCCGGTAGGTGAGCGGCGCCTACTCCTGTAAATACTACACCTTCTTGCATGAGGGAATCCATGCCGGTGGCCATAATTTCATTGCGGACATCCAACATCCACTTACGGTAATATTTACCAGGATAAAGCACGGTGTTTAGGGTGTCTAATAAATCGAGGTCGCCACGGCGATAGCCATCTTCCATTAAGGTTTGCCAGTCGGTGAAATCACCTAATAGATCTTGGGCTTGACGAGAGGTAATACGCACCGCATCTTTATCCTGTTTATTGGAACGCATTACTTGCTGGAAAGACTCTTCGTAATCTTCTAAGGAAACAATGCTTTTGCCTCCTTTTTTTCCGGCTTGGAAAATGAAAAGATCGAGGTAGGTGTTTTCCGCAAAATCCTGCTCACTTTGATCCAGTCGGTAAAGCAGGCTGTTTAACATATCTTGATCGCGAGAAAGGTAGTATTCCCAATCTTGTTGCTGAGGTTCGTAGGGAACGAAGGAAGAGTAAAGTGGATTCCGACTACCAGCATAGCGGTAGGACATTTCAAAAAAGTCGTGGTAAAGCTGAGAGCTAGTAAGCTCTTCTACCCAAGTTTCGGGATTCGTTTCGAGGGCAATGATGTCGGCATTATCCAGGGCATCGAAAAAAGTCTCACTGAGGTGAAAGGCTACGCGGTTACTCACGTGCATGGTACCATAGAGGTAACTGGGTTCTTCCAGGCCATTGCCTGAAATTTTCCAAAGTAAACCCTGGTAGTCTTTATTGATTTGCGCGAAGCTGAAAAGAGGGAGCAGAAGTATCGACAGGAGCAGTCTATACATAATCGTTGGTTAGAAGTTTAAAAATAAATAGCATACAAGTATAAAACAGAAAATCGAGCCTTTTGGTGTGAGAGGGATGAAATGCCGGAAAAAGCCTCCTTGTTGCGTCTAATGGAAGACCGGCTCCTCGATGTTTAGTCAATAGACTTAATCATTTGCCATGAGGCTTGGGTGGTTAGAGCAAATTCGGGGCGCTGCCAAAAATATTGTCCTATATTTAGCATGAGTCTTTTATTCAATGATTGAGACGCTTAGCCTGCTTTACATTTTCTGTTAATATGCCTAAATACCTAGCCTGCTTCATTAAATCCTCCCTTTTGTTTCTGCTGCTCTTTTCGGCTCCATTTATTTCCAACGGGCAGTGGAATAAAAACGTTGCCATTATTCACTTACATGATTCTACCTATTCGGTAGAAAGGGAGCCCTTTTATATTAGTACTTATGGTGATTCTGGAGTCTGTATTTTTGGTGCCGCTATTTATGATGGACTTATATTCTCAGGTTCCAGAGCAATTGAAGCAGAAGTTGATCCTTTAGATGGATCCTTTTTAAGGTCATCTTCACCCCGAAAGCTTTCTCAGTCTAATAACTCTTACAGTAGTGTATCATTCTCTTTTCCGAATCAAAACCGAGTTCTTGTACGAAACCGTTATTCAACTAGTGCTGTACAAATAGATTCTGTGAGCCTTAGGGTTAGCTCCAGTGATTCGGTTTTAGCCATCTATGAAGGAGATTGGAAGGTGATAGAGCATAAAGATGCTCAAGCAAGTTCGGAGGTTTGGCTGCGTAAAATGGGGGATGGGTTGATTTGTAAGAAGATAGATTTGCGTGATGCGTCTGAATTGCAATATTTTGATTTAGAGCAGCATTTACCCGACTCCTTATTTGATGCAAAGAATCCTTCCTATCTTCTAAATAATTTTTTAGTGGATGGTTCCGATTTAGTGCTTGAATTTGTTCGATTTGATCAATCATTGCGTGATCCGATCACAGGATTGAAATACTATGAACGGTCTACCCTATCCATTGATACTGTTTTCTTGACCATTACGAATTCAGAATATACTAAAGTACCTATTATACCTGGTTATGTTGGTACACATAATCAGAGTGACCGCGTATTATTTATCGATGAAAATAGCGTTCGGGATATGGCCGATACCACCATGCTAAAGGGCCTGGTTTTACAGAATTATACAGATAACTCCTCGGTTAGTATTTCATTCAAGGCCAAGTTTTACATAAATATTCATGGGTATGAAACTATTCCGGGTTCAGTAATATACACTCAGAATGGTTATTACCTGATGATTACTTCGACTATTAATTTCCCGCCTAATGGTAG
>CATMQD010000333.1 GCA_950073045.1 uncultured Flavobacteriales bacterium
AATATCTTTTCTTAAAACACCTTCCAAACTATCCAAGGGAATTCCATATTCTTTATTTTTACTAATCTTATTATTATTGATCTCTATTACATTTTTAGTTTTTATCATTTTAGTAGAGCCTTCTTTTAGACAAGTGTTTCTGAAATAAACGGTTTTGATTTCGTTATCTGTTGCTAAAGTTATTTTTGGTAAACTATCATTACAGACTATTTTTTCAATCCGATTAACAAAGCCAGTCCAGTTTCCGAAATTATTAACGTTTAATTTGTATGCTTCCCTTAAAACCGAACTGTTTAGAAGTGTAATAATTCTTAATTTTAAACAGTATGAGACGAAGCAAATTCACACCTACACAGATTGCAAAAATTTTAAAGGAGTTCGACAACGGTAAGAGTGTTGAAGAAATTAGCCGCGAATACGGTGTCAGTACCTCTACCTTTTATAAATGGCGTTCTAAATACGCTGGTATGAGCAGCAAAGAACTTAAGCGTATTAAGGAGCTCGAAGCTGAAAACGCCCGTCTAAAGCAGATGTATGCCTCTTTAGCACTAGACCACCAAATGGCAAAAGAGATTATTGAAAAAAAGCTCTAAAGCCCTGCCGTAAACGCACCATAGCTAAAGAACTTATCCGCTACGGCATCAGTAGGGCGTGCCGAGTGCTTAATATGAGTAAAAGTGTTTACTATTATAAGCCATTACCCAAGGATGATACTCCTATAGAGAAGGCTCTTAGAGACAAAGCAGAAGAACATTCAGAAGAGGGTTTCTGGAAAGCCTACTGGCGTATCCGTAACGAAGGAAAGCCTTGGAATCATAAGCGGGTACACAGGGTGTATGTATCTTTAGGGCTTCCTTTAAGAAGAAAAGCAAAGAAGCGCCTGCCCGCGCGTATACAGGAGCCTTTGGAGATTCCTGAAGAATTGAATGATACTTGGAGTATTGATTTCGTAAGCGATGTCCTAGAAAACAAGAGACGTTTTAGATCTTTTAACGTAATAGACGATTTTAATCGAGAGGCACTACATATTGAAGTAGACTTTTCATTGACTAGTAATCGGGTAGTCTGGGTACTCAATCACCTAATCAACCGACGGGGCAAGCCAAACAGGATCAGGATGGACAATGGTCCTGAATTCATAGCAAACCTAACTGCTGAATGGAGTAAAATGCATGAAATTGAATTTAAATACATACAACCAGGCAAACCTACTCAAAATGCTTTTGTAGAACGCTTTAATGGCTCCTATCGCAGAGGTGTCCTAGATAAATATATCTTTGAAAATATTGATCAGGTAAGGGAACAAACTCAAATATGGATGGAAGATTACAATAAATATCGTCCCCATGACTCACTGGGCAAAATAGCACCAGTGCAATACGCAAAACTCCATTCTCTTGGGGCTAGCCCCAAGAGAATGAATAACAATAATTTTAAACCAGTTTTGGAAAATTAAGCAGTTCTAGTCTGGGGAAGCTTACACAAGGACAGGTTCTGTCCCCAGGTATGCAGGATGGCGATCATTCCGGGACTAGCCCCTAAAAACTTAGGATTGGAAGCAAACCCTGTTATGACCTCCCAAGCGGTTTTGAACAGCAAGTCATACAAGAGTCTGGGCTCATACAGGCACAGGCGGTTGAGCTCACAAGGCAGGGTAAAGACCACGTGGAAGTAAGGAACATTCAAGAGTTCTTCTTCCCGTGCTCTAATCCATTGCTCCCTTTTGTGCCCCTGGCACTTGGGACAATGCCGGTTACGACAACTGTTATAACTCAGGTGTAAGATATTGCAAGAGGTATTGGTGCAGCGGTCAATGTGACCGCCCAGGGCAGCCGTGCGGCATTTACGCAAGGCGTATAAAGTTCTTAACTGCCAGCTAGTGGCACAACAGCCAGCTAAGTCTTGTGTATTGCGATTTAATACCTGAGCTACCTCATACGTAGCCCTTGCCATCAGTCTTGTTTATAGAGTTTATCAAGCGGACTGAAGGACTTTTGCCTGCCCAGTTGAGCCACGTGTAAATACGTTAGGGTGGTCTGGATGTCTGCGTGCCCTAAAAGATCCTTTACACTCATAATATCAAGACCCATCTCCAGAAGGTGGGTAGCATAACTGTGGCGCAGGCTGTGGGTGGTCACTTGTTTTCTTATGCCGCTATGCTTACGGGCTTCACTTACGATCCAACGCACCCCTTGAGTAGAAAGCGGGACAGCTTTACCTTCGCTATTATTACCGGTAAAGCACCAGATGGAAGGCTGTTCTGCCCTAAGGTAGGTTTGAAGTCCGCGGATCTGCATCTTCGACAAGGGTACATACCGGTCTTTCCTGCCTTTTCCCTGGCGGATGTGGAGCATCATCCGGTCAAAGTCCAGATCTTTTAACTGCAGGTTACACAGTTCAAAACACCGAAGACCGCAACCATAAAGCAGTGCCAAGACCAGACGGTGCTTTAATAACTTTGGAGCTTTTAAGAGTCGCTTTACCTCCCTAAAGCTTAAGACAACCGGAAGCTTTTTGGGACGCTCAATGGAGGGGAGCATCAACTGCATTTCTTTACGGTTAGATATCCTGTAAGCATATCTCAAGCCATAAACGGTATGTTTAAAAAAGCTGCTCGAAGGAGTCTTGTTGCGAGATTTTAAAACGTGTAGATAATCCAGCACCTGTTCTTCATCCAGATCCAGTGGACTACACTTAAAATGCAGGGCTATGTGTGAAAGACAGCGGGCATAATTG
>CATMQD010000334.1 GCA_950073045.1 uncultured Flavobacteriales bacterium
TTGTTAAAGTGGGTATGCGAGTGGTAGTTCCATTGGGAAAACGAAAGCTCTACACCGGATTAGTAAAGGAAATCCACGATCGTAAACCCCAAGAATTTGAGGTACGCGATATTTTGGATGCTGAGGATGAAAGTCCAATAATTAGTGAATACCAACTTAAGTTTTGGGAATGGATTGCCGAATACTACCTCTGTAGCGAAGGCGAGGTAATGAATGCTGCGCTTCCTGGTGGACTTAAGCTGGAGAGTGAAATGGTGATTCAGCGCAATCAAGCAAAAGAGATTGTGGATGATGAGCTTAACGATGCTGAATTTCTAATTGTAGAAGCGCTTGAACAGCAAGACCGCCTGAGCATTAAAGAGGTAGCGGACATCACTGGTTTTCCCAATCCCCTCTTTACAATTAAGGAGTTAATGTCTAAGGCCTATGTTCTTTTAGAAGAAGAGCTAAAAACGGGTTACCGACCACGGCAAATTAGAATGGTAAAAGCGGGCCCAGATCTCGATGAAAATGTAGTGGACCAAGCATTTGAAAGCTTAGGAAGAGCCGCTAAACAAAGGGAACTCTTACTGGGATTTTTTCAATATCGCAATGATTACCACGAAATAAGCGCTGCTCAATTATTAAAACGCTGCAAAGCCAGTGATGGCAGCCTCAAAAGCCTACATGATAAAGGCTTACTGGAAATTTTTTATTCCGATCCTAATCGCTTTGATCGTCAATCTCAAGCGCAAGCGGATGGACTGTATCCCTTAAATGAAGTGCAAGAAAAGGCCTATCAAGATATTATCACCCACTGGGAAAAGCCGATTCTCTTGCATGGTGTTACCTCCTCAGGAAAAACGGAGGTTTACAGTCACCTGATGAACCAATGCCTAAAAGAAGGAAAACAAGTACTTTACTTAGTACCTGAGATTGCCCTTACCACGCAATTAATTCAGCGCTTACAGAAGTTTTTTGGAGAGGATTTATTGGTTTACCATTCCCGCTACAGCGATCGCGACCGGGTTGAAAGCTGGTTAAAATTATTCCGTCGCGGAGAAGAGCCCGCGGTGGTAATTGGAGCACGTAGTAGCATTTTTCTTCCTTTTCAAAATCTGGGTTTGGTAATTGTAGATGAAGAGCATGAAAACAGCTATAAGCAATACGAACCTGCACCGCGCTATCATGCTCGAGATGCCGCCATAGTGATGGCCCAAGCTCAAAATGCCAAGGTAGTTTTAGGCAGTGCAACCCCTGCTTTTGAAAGCTATTTTAATGCAGGAAAAGGCAAATACCATTTAGTGGAAATGAAACAGCGCTTCGGTGATATTGCCATGCCCGAGATTCGCCCTGTGAATATTAGAGAGCTACGCCAAAAAAAACAGATGCGTGGTTATTTCTCTCCCGAATTGGTAGAGCATATTGAGCAACAATTAAAGTTTGGAAAGCAAGTAATTCTTTTTCAAAACCGTAGAGGCTTCTCCACCTTTCTGCAATGTGAAACTTGCGGACATGTAATGCAGTGTAAAAATTGCGATATCAGTTTAACCTACCACAAACACCAGCATCAATTACGTTGTCACGTTTGCGGATACCACACTCCTCCTCCCCGCCAATGTCCCGCATGTAAAAGTCAGCAGATAAAGAGTTTAGGCTTTGGCACCGAAAAATTAGAAAATGAGCTGGAGCTGATGTTTCCCGATGCTAGAATCCAGCGGATGGACTTGGATACAACTCGCAAAAAGAAAGCCTACGAAACTATAATTCAATCTTTTGAAGAAGGCGAAACCGATATTTTGGTTGGTACTCAAATGGTAACCAAAGGCTTAGATTTTGGAAATGTGGGATTAGTAGGAATACTAAATGCGGATTCTCAGATTTTCTTCCCTGATTTTAGAGCCCATGAAAAGGCCTTCCAAATGCTGGCTCAAGTGGCTGGTAGAGCGGGTCGTAAAGGTGAAAGAGGATTAGTATTGGTTCAATGTTCGGACCCCGAGCATCCGGTTATTGATGATGTGATAAGTAATCGTTACCGCAATGGTTATGAAAGGGAAATGCAAGAACGCTTAGAGTATCATTATCCGCCTTTTTATCGCTTAATTCAGGTTACTTTAAAACATCGCGATCGGCAAGTATTAGAGGAAAGAGCTGCTTTGCTAGGTTCTGATCTAAGGAAATTATTTGGTCGAAGAGTATACGGACCAGAGTATCCTTTAGCTAGCCGCTTACGCGGGATGTACCAGATGGAGTTGCTCTTAAAAATAGAAAGCAAGCTCAGCCTAAAAAAGGTGAAAGTTGCTTTAAAAGACTGTTTAGATGCCTTTCAGCAAAATCATAAAAAAAGTCCGCTGCGTATTATTTATGATGTAGATCCGGTTTAGCTTGAAGCTGAATTATCCCAATACAAATTAGAGCCTGGGCAATTGCGTAGCTCAACATAATTACCAAGCGGTTATGCCATTGCTCGTCTAATGCATCACCAAACTTCGACCAAGCAATCCACCAATCGGAGAATACAAAGAAGAGGATTCCAACAATGGGATACGGAGTAATAGTCTTTTGTGCAAATGCCATCAGACTAAAAATCATGTGCAGTGAAATCAAAGCGAAATAAATGTAAACGGCGATACTTAAGTCGGTGGGAATACTGGTATAAGACTCTAATAAATAAAGTGCCAAAGCACTGATGGTTACCCCTAATAATAAGGCCTTTAGGTTTAGTCCAGACCTT
>CATMQD010000335.1 GCA_950073045.1 uncultured Flavobacteriales bacterium
GATCATCAATTCGTGGTTGCTGGCGATATGTAGAATTCTCATAGTTAAAAGTTGGATGCTTATTGATTAACCTCTTCGTAGTATGCGGTAAATGTCTCGGGCACACGCATAGGTTTACGTGTTTGCATATTCAGCAGGCACCAATTTGTGATGGAGGTTGCAAGAATTTTGTTATCTGAAGGTCTAAAGATTTTGGTCCGGCGAATAGAACGAACACCTTCAAACTTTTCGACCCAGGTTTCTATCGTGATCTGCTCGCCTTCAAATGCCGGAGCGTGATATTTAATCGTATGTTCCAAAGCGACCCAGGCGTATTTTTCAAGCATTTCTTCGGTTGAATTGTGTTGCCAGTGGGCTTCTGCGACATCTTGAACCCATTGCAAATAAATCACATTATTTACGTGGCCTAAGCCGTCAATAGCTTCGGCGGGAACGGTAATGTTTAGCTTAAAGGTTTTTGCATTCATCATTAGGCAAAAATACGAAACTATAAAGGGTGCGTACCTGTTATAAACAGTTTTGAGAAGAATTTAATAGGTTTAAAAACCTAAAATAAGCTTGGCGATTAAAAAGTAGGTAAGGATACCAAAGACATCATTACTGGTTGTAATAAATGGACCGGTTGCTACAGCCGGATCTATACCTCGCTTGTCTAATACAATCGGAATAAAAGTACCGATCAAGGCTGCTAAAATAATAACCGCAATTATCGCGACACCAATGCTTACCGACTCTAAGTAGGTGGTTTCAAAGAAGAAATGGCTAATGACAAGTACCACTGTTGCAATGGCAAGACCATTAATAATGGCTAAGGCACATTCTTTAAGTAAACGTCCTGCAATATTGCCTTTTAATGAATCGTTAGCCAAACCTTGAACTACGATCGCGCTAGATTGCACCCCCACATTTCCGGCGGTAGCCTGAATGAGCGGAACAAAGACAAGCAGCTTGGGAAAAGTTTCAAAAATACTGTTGAAACCGGTAATGATACTCGCAGCTCCAAGACCACCAAACATCCCGATCAATAACCAGGGGAGGCGTGCTCGTGTGAGTTTTAAAAGATTATCATCGGCTTCTACAACTTGCGAAATACCTGCTGCCATCCGGTAATCTTCGTCAGCTTCATCTCTAATGAAATCAAGAATGTCGTCTACCGTAATGCGACCTAGCAAAACTCCGGCATCGTTGATAACCGGTACCGCTTCGAGGTCATATTTCTGCATTATACGGGCAACATCCTCTGCGGTATCGTGCACGTTTACCGAGTCTACATTAGGAATATAAATATCTGAAATATTTGACTTGGCTTCAGCGGTAAGCAGGTCTTTAAGCGAAAGTCTCCCGATAAGGTGATCGTTTTTGTCAACCACATAAACCGAATGTACGCGGGTTACATTTTGTGCCTGTGCCCGCATTTTACGCACACAACCGGCAACCGTCCAGGTTTCGCGCACGCGTACGAGCTCTTTTGCCATCAGACCACCGGCAGAATCCTCATCATAACGCAAAAGCTCCACAATATGGCGCGCATGATCCTTATCGTCAATCTGAGCAATAATTTCATTCACTCGCTCATCTGGAAGCTCTGCAATAATATCTGCAGCATCATCCGTATCAAGCTCGCTAATCTCCTCTGCAATCTCTTTTGCCGAAAGGTTTCCTAAAATCTGCTCTCGGATATCCTCATCAAGTTCGGTAAGAATATCAGAAGTTTTCTCACTATCGAGTAACTTTATAATATAAGTAGCCTCATCCAAGTTTAACTCATGGATAATCTCTGCAATATCGGCATAATGAAAATCTTCCATCATATCCAACAACGTAACATCCCCATTAGTCTCAATAAGGTGTTCAATCTGCTCTATGAGCTCTTCGCTTAGCTTAAATGGAATCATTTTTTACTTTTGTATTTTGGGCGCACGTCCATAAAAATGGCCGCCGGGCTATCCGCTATATCTCAGCCATACTTTGTATGGGCTGAGGATGCCGCTCCTATCCCTTGCGCAGATTACTACAAATCTTTTTCTATTCTAACAGTAAGTAATATAAAGTCGTCAACACTCATTTGTTCTGGTCTCCTATCAAATATAGTGTCTTCTTTTAAATTATCACTCAGCTCAAATGTTTTTAAACTGTTACGCAATGTTTTTCTTCGTTGACCAAAAGCCGACTTAACTACTCTAAAGAATAATTTTTCATCACATGGAAGCGAATAATCTTCTTTTCGTATCAATCTCAAAACTCCCGATTGTACTTTTGGCGGCGGATTAAAAACTTCTGGTGCTACGGTAAATAAATATTCCGCATCATAAAAAGCTTGTACCAAAACCGATAAAATTCCGTAGGTTTTATTGCCTTCCTTTTCACATATCCTAGCAGCAACCTCCTTCTGAAACATCCCTGTAAATTCAGGAATCTGATCTCGAAGTTCTAGCGCTTTAAAAACTATTTGAGAAGATATATTATAAGGAAAATTTCCTGTAATAGCAAACAAATCTTCTCCAAATAATAAAGAAGTATCATACTTTAAAAAATCGGCCTCAATTACCTTAAAATCTTTTTTGATGCTTGCAGGACGAGGATGCTCTAATAAGAAATTTTGTTGTAAATAAACAATAGATTCGCTATCAAGATCCATTGCAATAAGGTCTATATCCTTCTGTAGTAAATATTTAGTTAAG
>CATMQD010000336.1 GCA_950073045.1 uncultured Flavobacteriales bacterium
TGAGCTGTTGTGATGGTTGGTTAAATTTCAGAGATTGCCTTCTATGACTAGAGTAAGAATGTTTTAACTCAGGTCTTGACAGAAATTATAATAGGGGTAATACGGTGGTATTTATTAGCTTCTAGGTCAAGATAAATAAGTTATGTTTACTGTCGGGGCTGATCGAGTAATTTTTTTATTGCCCATCAGATTACCAAAACAATCCAATGAAATTTAAGTACTGTATATTAGTGGAGATTAGGCTGTTTAGCGAAGAAATAGTGCTCAATTAGAGTTTACGCTGCATAAAGTGATATTAGAAATAGCTTCTTTTAATGTAAGAAATCCTCAAATAATTGAAGCCCGTGCACATCCGTCCAAAACATTCTAGTTTCCCCAATATCACCACTGGTGTTCAGTATGTTACCGATTATGGCCATATTCCAAATATACCCCTCAGGGCTTAAAAAGGGCCGTTTGAGCCGGTGGTTTTTCGGGTTCTTCAAAGGGTTTATTCATCGATTGATTTAGGTTGATTTTCGAGAATAAGTTCAGTCTAAAGAAGGTGATTCTTGGATGCTGAAAGGCTACGCAATCTGTTTTGGATGTTACGTAGGGAATCAATGTCTCTAAACCGCATGAAAAGCATGCTTACAAAATGAGTCCAAGTACTTATGCCTTTGGAGTGCTGGTCGCTTTGATGCTTTAAAACAAGCTTTTTAAAACGAGAGCGATCAACATGATCTAATAACTGAGCAAAAAGATTTAGTGTTGACTGGGGCATGGTTTTGTGGTGTTCGTGAGCTCCCCAAAATAGGGGGAAACCTTCATGCCCCTATTTTATTATTGTGGACGGGTGTGATAACTATTAAAAGGAGCATCGTTTTCATATTTCCACTATTATTTATAGGATTGAACCAATATCATATTGGTATATATTGAGGGATATTCTTCGGATTGGGTAATATGTTGCTGATGGATTGAAGAAAAGCAACCACTTGATTTAAGACTCTACACTCGGCTTTTAAGGATAAGCAATTAGGTAGTATTTCTTTTAGTTTGCCAAGCGCTGCCGTTTAGTAATTCTCGCGACAAAAGCAAATATTTTAACCTAACTTAGCACTGATTAATTATAAACTATATGCTTCGTCATTTGCTGATGGCCTGCTTTGTACTAGGCCTGTTTTCCGCTAAAGCTTCCCACAATCAAGGCGCCTACGTCAATTACTGGGTAACCAATATGGGGCAAACGCTGGAAGTGGAATTGCATGTTTTTAGAAATGTAAATTCTGCCAATCATTTCTTCCCCAATTCCATAACCGTTAACGGTCCCCTAAGCTTTCTTCTAAATCGCAACGATAGTATCTTACATACATATGGCGACCCTTCATGTCCGGCAGGTTATTACTACGAGCTGATCTATCGAGGAAATCGGACCTGGAACGGTTGGTTGGGTTCGGGCGGCCAGGAATTCGACATCGACTTATTATGTTGTTTCGTGGAGTCAGAGAATACTCCTCCTGGAGCTTTTCCGAGTATGAATATCACCTTTTGGTTGGATACTTATTATAGTTCTAACGATTGGCGTTTGGTGGATTTTGACAGTAGAGGAATGAGACCGCCATTGCATCATAATGCCTATACAGTTGATACAAATTATTTGTCCTATAGCTACCCGTATTTAGTTCCGGGCATCGATTCAGTAGGCTATAAATTGGTGGATACCGAAGATTCTCCTGGACTCTCTATCGTCTATAAGTCAGGTTATTCCGGTGTTGCTCCAGTTCCCGATAAATCGGAAAATTTCAGCAATAGTAATATCACCTTTAATCAGAGCACTGCGGAAATGGCCTTCCTCAATCAAACTTGGAGTACCGATTCGGGCCATTATCTAGTATCTATTCTCTATGAGTATTTTAAGGATGGTACATTGGTCTCCACCGCCTTGGGTACTGGCACTGTGTTGATTGATAAGTCCCTTACAGTGAATACTGCCCCAGGCCTGCGCTATGGCGAAAATGGTGGTCCTTTAAACCCAGTTACTGGTCGACGATTGAAACTTAAAAGAACGCTTCGCTTGGGTGACTCCATTGATTTCTATTTAAGGGCAGTCTATGGCGGTGATAGCCTTCGCTTTAGCGGTATGCGGGGTTTTATAGATTCGACAGTCTTAGGAAGCTCGCCCAATGGTCCATTTAATTTGCCCCAATGGCGTATCGTGAACCCTGGTGGAAACTTGGTGAATAGAGATAGTAGTGCCCTGCAGATCAGATGGAAACCAAATTTATCTCATTTTACTCACGGTTCAGGCGTGTATAAATTATGGGGCTCTTTTAAGCGGGACACCTGTAAAATGAGGGAGCGACGTTTTGAGATCGAAATTGAACTGAAGCCCAGCCCAAGGATTCAAGTTGACGGACTGGTTAGAGATAGTTTGCAAGTATGTTTCTTAGATACGATACAACTTAAGGTTCTCTTTGAAACCGATACTTTATCTTGGTTTCCTAGGCACTTATTCGATAGTCCAGATAGCTTAAACTCCCAGCTGATAGTGGAGTCTTCCAGATGGATCTATCTAGTTAATAATAGGGGAGAGCGGCAGGATTCCCTTTACCTGAATCTGCAATATTCAGACCCTTTAGATAGCCTTAGTATTGATTACCTGCAAGCGGAAATCAACCTGAATCATACTCCT
>CATMQD010000337.1 GCA_950073045.1 uncultured Flavobacteriales bacterium
TTTTTTGGAGGTTACTTTACAGCAAAAGAAGCCATACAGACCGTAGCCAAAGGTGGATTTGAAATTGATTTTCTCATGTTGGTCGCAGCGATTGGAGCGGCTATTTTAGGGGAATGGGCTGAAGGTGCCTTGTTATTATTTCTTTTTAGCCTGGGACATGCCCTGGAGCATTATGCAATGAACAAAGCACGAAAATCTATAGCCGCATTGGCAGAACTGGCGCCAAAAACAGCCTTGCTCAAAAAAGATGGTAAGACGGAAGAAGTTGGTATCGAAAAACTCAATATTGGTGATATCATTGTGGTGAAACCAAATAGTAAAATATCTGCAGATGGCGTAGTGGTAGATGGGCAGAGTAGCGTTAACCAGGCTCCAATAACCGGGGAGAGTGTACCGGTAGATAAAGTTCCTCTGAAAGACATCGAAAAGGATTACTCAGAGGTAGATGATATCAAGGATGAAAACCGCGTTTTTGCTGGAACGATCAATGGGAATAATACTTTGGAAATTAAAGTGATCAAAGCAGCCAAAGATTCAACGCTTTCCCGATTGGTGAAACTGGTTAACGAGGCCCAGACCCAAAAATCACCTACCCAGTTGCTCACCGATAAATTTGAAAAATATTTTGTGCCGTCCGTCCTTATTTTGGTCGGGATTCTTTTGTTCGCTTTTTTAGTTATTGACGAACCCTTTAGCGCGAGCTTTTACCGGGCAATGGCGGTACTGGTAGCTGCAAGTCCCTGTGCGTTGGCAATCTCGACCCCAAGTGCTGTATTGAGTGGAGTGGCCAGAGCTGCCCGTGGCGGGGTATTAATTAAAGGAGGGCGCCCTCTGGAGGACCTGGGGGTTATTACCGCCCTAGCCTTTGATAAAACCGGAACTCTAACGGAAGGAAAGCCAAAACTTACCCAAGTGGTGCCACTTGGAAATATATCTGAAAACGAACTTCTCAAAATAGCAGTAGCTGTGGAAAGTTTGAGTGATCACCCCCTGGCCAAAGCTGTAGTTCGTGATGGAAAAGAGCGTCTGGAAGGCGAGGAAATCCCAAATGCCTCTAATTTGGAGGCAGTTCTGGGTAAAGGGATTAAAGCATCATTTGGCAATGATAAAATCTATATAGGTAACCTCGACCTGTACGAAGGGCTTGATGAGAGTACACCTTCCGAAAAAATAGCTACGAAAGTGCGTGGTCTTGAAGGTGGTGGAAATACAACAATGCTTATACGAAAAAATGAAGAATATATAGGCATCATTGCATTAATGGATACCCCTCGTGAAGCCGCCAAGGGAACCCTTAAAAAATTAAAAGAAATCGGCATTAAACGAATGATCATGCTTACCGGTGATAACCAGAAGGTAGCAGACGCTGTAGCAGAAGAAATAGGATTGACCGATGCCTGGGGGAGCCTATTGCCGGAAGAAAAAGTGGATGCTATAAAAGAATTAAAAGAAAAGGAATCCAAGGTGGCAATGGTGGGCGATGGCGTTAATGATGCCCCTGCCATGGCAAACAGCACTGTAGGCATAGCTATGGGTGCTGCGGGAAGTGATGTAGCCTTGGAAACGGCGGATATTGCGCTAATGGCCGACAAGTTGGAAACCCTGCCCTTTGCCATAGGCTTAAGCAGGAAGGCAAAGGCGATTATCAGGCAAAACCTTTGGGTTAGCCTTGGTATTGTGGCCCTGCTTATACCTTCAACCATATTCGGCTTGGCAAATATTGGAATGGCGGTTGTAATCCATGAAGGTTCCACACTACTGGTGGTTTTTAATGCGTTAAGGCTTTTGGCTTATAAAAAAGAATAGAAAATCCGGACTTAGACTGTTTTTCGAAAGAATATAAAATGACAAAAACGGAAAAAAAATTATCGTCCAAAGGGATACGTTCCACTGAAATGAGGTTGAAAATTTACAAATACCTCAAAAGGAAAACTTATGCGGTAAGTTTAAATGAAATGCAAAAAGTCTTTATCCATAAAAATATCAAAACAGCCAATAAGACCACTTTCTATAGGACGATAAAGCTCTTTGAGAAAAAAAGCATGGTGCACCAAATTGACGATGGAACTGCTTTTGCAAAATATGCGCTTTCTGATGAAAACACCAATGTTAAACTCAGTACAGGTTTACATATGCACTTTCATTGTACCGATTGTAAGAAAACAATCTGTTTACCAAATAAAATATCGGAAGAGAGTTTGCCAGACCAGTATGAGGTGAACGATGTGAACCTGGTATTAAAAGGGATATGTAAAAATTGTAGTAAAAAATAATAGGTGGGAGTGCCTTAAGCCTGAATCCCAGCCCCCAATGGTCAAGCTTAAGGTTTTTTCCACCGTAACGAACTTAAAAAAAATATGAATATGGAAAAATTTGATGTAACTATAATAGGATCTGGCCCGGGCGGGTATGTAAGTGCGATCCGTTGCGCCCAATTAGGATTAAAAGTAGCCATTATTGAAAGGTACAACACGCTTGGCGGCACCTGCCTTAACGTGGGCTGTATCCCGTCAAAAGCCTGGTTGGAAGCCTCTGAGCATTATTACAAACTCAAGCATCAATTCGAAAAATTTGGGATTGATGTTAAAGAGGCCAATGTCGATATCCTGAAAATGAGCCAAAGGGTTCAGGATGTGGTACAGGAAATCATCAATGGCGTTGAT
>CATMQD010000338.1 GCA_950073045.1 uncultured Flavobacteriales bacterium
CTTTAACAAATCGTTCTGTTGGTGGTTTTCCGATATCGTGAAACAAAGCCGCATAGCGCAGCCAAAGATTCTCGCTTCGTTCGGCAACATTATCCACTACCTGGGCCGTGTGGTAAAAATTATCTTTATGGCTCTGACCTTCAATTTCTTCTACCCCCTGCAGGGCCACTACTTCGGGAAGGAAATGTTGTAATAAACCAGTTCGGTATAAAAGGATAAGACCTTTGGACGGTTTGGATGAAGCCATGATTTTGTGTAGCTCCTCCACAATGCGCTCCATGCTTATGATCTTTAAGCGTTCATGCTGATCACTAATGGCTTGGAGGCAAGATTCTTCAATCCAGAAATCTAATTGACTTGCAAAGCGAATCGCGCGCATCATTCGCAAAGGATCATCACTAAAGGTTATTTGTGGATCCAGAGGGGTACGGATTATTCCATCTTCCAAGTCTTGGATTCCATTAAATGGATCCAGCATTTCGCCAAAATTGGCTTTATTTAGGCTGAGGGCCAATGCATTAATGGTAAAGTCTCTTCGTTTTTGGTCATCCTCCCGACTACCGTTCTCCACAATTGGTTTGCGGCTATCTCTATTGTAGGATTCCTTCCGGGCACCTACAAATTCGAGTTCTAAATCGCCATGTACAATTTGGGCGGTGCCAAAGTTTTTGAAGACATTCACCTTTTTACCGCCGAGCTTTTGGGCTACTCTTTGGGCCAGTTCAATTCCACTGCCTACTGCAACAACATCAATATCCTTAGGCTCCTTTCGCTTTAAGATGATATCGCGCACGTAGCCACCAATGAGGTAGGTTTCGAAAGACAGCTCATCTGCTGCTTCACCTATAAGGTGGAAAATTTTATGGTTTAAAGCTTCTTTCATAGACTTAAGCGGGCAGAATCTTTTCGGAAAGAACCCCGAGGCTAATGAAAATAATCAGGCAGAAGTAAATACCTATGTGGCTGCGCTTAACCTTGTACTTAATTGCTTTAAGCTCCTCTTTTTCATTTTCATCGATGGGCACCGAATAAAGCATAGGGAAGAGGAGGAAGGCATCTTTACGGAGTTTACGGGCCTTGGAATCTTTCCAATCGAAAGCAAGAAACTCCTTTATGGGGGACACCTTTTTACCAGCCTTTAACTGCAGATATTGCATCTGTAAAGCCATTTTGCGGTAAAAGAGGAAAAGCATGGTGAAAGCCACCAGCGCAGTTATGAAGAAAAACGTAAAAATCATGAGCCCTTATCGGGCACAAAAGTAGTGCTTTCCTAAGGCTTTAAAAAGGCTTAAGCTTGATAATGACGCAATGTTTCACGGGCCATCTTGGCCGGACTAAAATCCGATAAAATCGTTTTGGCACTGCTGCTGAGTTTTGCAGCCAAATTAGGATCGTTTTTAATCCTTAAAAGTGACTCTGCTAAGCATTTAGCATCCTTCACCTCACAGAGCAAACCACTTTCTTGGTGTTTTACCATTTCGGGAATACCACCGGCTTTAGTTGCCACTACTGGGGTTTCGCTGGCAAAGGCATCCAACACTGAGGTGCCAAGGCCTTCCATTTCTGAACTAAAAAGAAAACAATCAGCATCAGCTAAAAGCTCTGGCACATCCAAACGGAAACCTAAAAATTGGCAAGAATCACCTAAATTCAATTTTTGGGCGTAAGCTTTTAATTCTGATTCTAGCTCGCCTTTGCCTGCAATAAAGAATTGGATATCGGAATGGGACTCTAGTACAATTTTAGCGGTATCTAAAAAAGTGAAAAGGTCTTTATGTCCGGTTAAAGCCGCCACATTTAGTACCCAAAACTTATTGGCTAAATCAGGAAACTCTGCCCTTATTTTTCCTTTTTTAGGATTAAGAAAGCGACTGGGATCATTTGCACTGTGCACAGTATAAACCTTTTCAGGATTACGAATGCTAGCTTTTAAAATATCG
Source organism: uncultured Flavobacteriales bacterium (assembly GCA_950073045.1). GTDB lineage: Bacteria > Bacteroidota > Bacteroidia > Flavobacteriales > Schleiferiaceae > Croceimicrobium. The sequence goes on from CATMQD010000338.1 coordinate 1,941, forward strand.
GCAATGGCTTGGCTTACACTTAAAAACCGAAATACAGAAGGGTGATTATATTTAAAGGCACTACTGCGTGATTTTGCAACCGGAAAGTCCACTCTACGGGAAACTATCAAGCGACAGCTTTGCTGGAAGAAATGTTGGGCGTAAACCGCAAAACCATGGGCGTGGGCATCATGAGCATGCCAGATATCAAAACCTTCTTTTTGATGGTATTTTTTAATCTTCCACGAAAAGCGCAAATCAATGGAACTAGCTTTGGCTAAGGCCAGAACTGGAATATTTTGTTCTATAGCCCATTTATGCAGGGGAGCATTGGCGACGCAAACAATATGTTGTTCGAGGCCCGCTTTACGGAGCTCTGATACCAGATAGGCAATTTGCTGTTCACCGCCTCTCCAAGAACGCGCCGTAGAAATATGTAATACCTTCTTAGGATTCATCTTTTTGTAGCCGCTTTAATTTGGTGTATTTCAAATAGGTAGCGTAGGCGCTCCAACGGGCAATCATCCAACCTTCTTTTCCGTCCAAAAAACCTAAGCGGAAAAAATAAGCACGTATAAATTTTAAACTTGGAGAGAATATTATTTTGAAAATTGAATCCTGCACTTGTCTCAAGAAGATCATATGGATTGTCCGCTGTCTCATGTATAACATGATCAGGACCAAATCCCTCTAGAGTAAAACTATAACTATGGATGGGGATATTGGTTGTAACATAAATCTTA
>CATMQD010000339.1 GCA_950073045.1 uncultured Flavobacteriales bacterium
TTTGCGCTTCCTTTACAATGGGACTGTTTGGATTGCTGCTGCTAAAGAAACTCATATTGGTCTCTAATTGCATCAGTTCCTTTTTAGCCTCATCTAATTTCCGACGAAGGAAATCGCGTTCGCGCTGCACTTCATTCTTGCCTTGAGCGGCAAGGCCCTCTACCTTATTCTCGAAACGAATACGTTGCGATTCCTTACGGTCAAGATCAATCGATTTAAAGAATCCATCAATCGCCTTATTAAAGCGACCTTCCAATTCGTTACGCATTTTACGTGGTGAAGCGCCTAATTTGCGCCACTCGCCAATTTTCTCCTTAATAGCTTTAACTGCTGCCTTCTTGTCGCTTAAATCGGGAGTCCATTTTTCAAGCTCATTTAAGAAAGATTCTTTCTCCTGCGCATTTGCTTCAAATTCGGCATCACGACCTTTATTATGAGCAGTTAAGCGATCAAAGAAGTGGTTACAAGCCGAGCGGAATTCCTTCCAAATTTTATCGCTCTCACTTTTAGGCACGTGTCCAATTTTTTTCCAATCGGATTGGATACGCTTAAGTTCATTGGCAGTATCGCGCCAATTCTCGCTATCCTTAATTTCCTCTGCTCTAGCTAAAAGCTCCTTTTTCTTCTCAAGATTATCGTGATGCTCCTTTTTCAGCTCTTTATAAAACTGATTTTTGGATTTATTAAAATCACGTAAGGCAGAGCGGAATTCTTCCCAAACCTCATCATTGCCAGGGATATTCAAACGGCCAATCTTCTTAAACTCGTTTTGAATTTCATTAATCCCTTTGATGGCTTTTTGCCATTCGTGGTGTTTCTTAAAGTTGCGTGGAAACTCCTCTAATTTCTTCACCAAAGCTTTTTTCTGCTCCAGCAATTCCTCGCGCTTATTACGAAGTTCTTTGTAAAACTCCTCACGCTTTTCGTGGATTTGCTTGGTAATACCCGAAAACTGCTCCCAAAGTTGTTCACGTAATTCTGGCTCAACGGGCCCAACTTGACGCCACTCTTTATGCAGCTTTTGCAACTCCTTAAAACCTTCACGAAGATTATCAGAGTCCAAAATCTTTTGGGCTTTTTTTACTAATTCCTCTTTATGCTCGAGGTTCTTTTTATAATCTAAGTCGCGAAGCTCCTTATTGATTTTAATATACTCGTAGAAATTCTCTACATGGAAGTGATAGGTACGCCATAAATCACGGCTATCGGCACTAGGTACGGGTCCTGTATTGCGCCATTCTTCCTGAATAGTACGGAACTCCTTAAAGGTATCGCCGATTGATTCTTCTTTATTCACCAAGTCCTTTAAACGCTCAATTAAATTGCGTTTTACCAAAAGGTTTTGGTCTAACTTGGCACTTAGCTCTTCGTAATATTTTCTACGACGATTACGGAATTCGCTAAAAATAGTGCGGAACTGCTCGCGTAATGGCTGAATAAATTCAAAGTCCAACTCATTACCACCTTGCTCTATAAATTCGGCTAATTTCTCCGCGCGCTCATCATTCAAATGCTTCATCAGATATTTACGGATAGCCGCAAAATGATCTTTCAACTTTTGAATCGGATGATCCTTCAATAATTTATAAGCTTCGGCTACCAAATCCTCAGGAAGGTATTCGGCATAATCGGGCATTTCTAATTCCTCCGGATGATCTTCATGATCTTCGTCGCCCTTTACCTCATTGGTATCATCGTCCTTTTCTAGATCATCATCACTTAACACTTCCGAATCCGCATCAGATTCATCCTTAGGCTCAGCCTCTTCTGTATCAGTACTGGCTTCAGCAGGCTCTGCGGGTGCATCATCTGGTGTTGTTTCTGCAGTAGCCTCTACTTCAGCTTGCTCTTCCGCCTTGGCTTCGCTTTCCGCTGAAGGGGCATCTTTTGCCTCACTTGTGGTTTCTGCAGCGACTTGCTCTTCAGCAGATGTTGATTCAGTGGAATTTTCGGAACCGGTATTTTCTACCATTTGATCCTCTTTCTTTTGCTCCTCACCTTCTGGTAAGTTGTTCTGTGTATTGTCCATAGTGCTAGTAAATGGGAGCACAAAAATAAGCGAATTTCAATGCTGGCACGGTGATCACCGATATTTTAAGGAAGCTTAACCTAAAGACTCCAAATTAGCCTGCTTCCATAAGTCCCAAGCGGCTTCCGCCTGATGAATTAGCATCGAGTAACCATTGAGCGTTTCTGCTCCAGATTGTCGAGCTAAACGCAACCACTTTGTCTCTACTGGATTGTAAATCAGATCCATAAAGCAATGATGGGTTAAGTCCCCTTGCGGAATTAGGGCCGGACATTCTTCAATATTTGGACTAGTACCTGAGGGGCTGGTGTTTACAAGCAATTGATATTGGGCTATTTTATCTTGGGCTTCGGCATAGCTTATCATATCTCTATTGGGACTGCGACTTACCAATTGTGTCTTTACTCCCATCTGTTTTAAAGCGAAAACTACAGCTTTGGACGCACCACCAGTACCTAATATTAAAGCTTGATTAAAGTTTCGATCGGGCCATTTTTCTTCAATGGCTTTCCGAAATCCAATATGATCGGTATTAAATCCCCACCAAGAATCGCCATTAGGCACTAAGGTATTCACGGCACTAATTGCTT
>CATMQD010000340.1 GCA_950073045.1 uncultured Flavobacteriales bacterium
TTTCTTAAGCGATATCGTTTCCAAATTATACGTGATTCGCGATACCAGCATTCATGTGGTAGGTAGTCCACGCCTATTAAATTACCCCACCATGGAGCTTAGCTATCTAAACTCCTTAAATTATCATACTTGCGAATTCCGCGATGTGAATTATCAAGATTCTGCCACCCAGGCTTTTGTACGAGCATTTCGTAAACGCTTTGATGCCGAACCTAGTCCATTTGCCTTTCAAGGCTACGATGCAGGTTTGTACTTTCTACCAAAACTTTGGCGCTACGGATATCGCTTTACGGAGTACCTAAAGGCTGAGGAGAAAACAAGTACCGGCTATGAGTGGGAGACGATTCCTAATGGTGGTATCGAGAATACGCACCTGTTTATAAACCGCTTGCGAAACTACCAGCCTACTCGACTAGCCCGTAAATCTGCTGATCAGCAGGAGGAGAAGGTAGACAAAGAAGAAAGTACTAAAGAATAGACTTTCCAAATTCTGTAACAATTTTATTAGATGCCTTTTTTGGTCAAAGGTTTAAGGGGCTAAGGTCACTGTGGGCTAAGTCTGCCGGTATTAATTTAGAGCTAAATATCACATCATGAATAGCTTTAAATGGTTCGGCTTTGGGGCACTATTAATTACCCTTGTTGCCTGCTCTAAAGAAGAACCGCAAAACTCAGATTTTAAAACAGGGGATAATACCACCTTTGCCGATGACGAATCTTTACTCTTCATGTTGGAAGAGGAGAAGTTGGCACGCGATACTTATCGATACCTCGATAGTTTATACAACTTAAATGTATTTGGCAATATTGCTTCCAGCGAGCAGAAACATATGGATATGGTGATGCTTTTATTGGATGAACGTAATATTGAATTCAATCTTTTACCAGAAGGAGACTTTGCGGATACCAATCTTCAGACTTATTATAATGCTTTTTGCGCTAAAGGCTTATTAGGTTTAAATGAAGCCTTGCATATTGGTGCCACCATTGAAGATCTGGATATTTACGATTTACAGCATTTCGTAAATGAATCTGAAGATGCGGTAATGATTGATACCTACCTCAAGCTGATTTGTGGTTCTGGCAATCACTTGAGAGCTTTTAGTAGTAATCTTAACAACAATGGGCTCAGCTATGAGGCCCAGTTTTTAAGTCAAGCTGAAGTAGATAGCATTTTAGCTGGAAGCCATGAGCATTGTGGACCATAATCTGAATAGATTACTTTTTTTGTTTTTTAAGATGCCGGCTTCAAAACCCTAGGATTTTCTTGCTTAAGTATTTGAATTTTAAACCTAAATTAATTTACTTTAGATAGATTCTTATTGTGTGTAAATTGAGCTTTTAATTAGAATTATATTACAATAAATAGTGCTTTATAGGCTCTGTAATTATCTCTTTTAGGCTCTGGTTTTATACTCTATTCGATGCTTTTTCAAAAGCATAGTAGTGCTTTAGATAAAACGACCCTTTGTTTTACTGCAAACGAAGGGACCTTTTACTGCAAACGAACGGTCGTTCTACTGTATACGACCCTTCGTATCAAACAAAACCTCAAGTGCTTTTGCTTGAAAGCACTTGAGGTTTTAGTTAAAAGCACTTGTGCTTTTTAGGCTTAATAATTAAAATATAAAGCTCGAACCTAGAAGAGAGCCATGGTTCGAGCTTAAATGATAGATGTTGGTAGGAGGAGCTTAAATGTGATGCAGCCAGTTAGTGCCTTAGATAGCTCTCCTTAGATTTAAATGCGCCGTAGTATTGCGGGATTAATGCGCTGCCTTAATTGATTGTAATTGCTAGTGGGAAACAAAATTTCTACTAATAATGCTTGTAGCGGAGGCTCTTTTCTTAGCCAAAGGCTTTCGTATATAGCCTTGTTGAGGAGCTTTGTCAAAATGGGGAATACTATAGTACCGCTAATCTTCATCACAATTCTTTGAGAAGCATACCGCAAAATTTGGGCCAAGTATTTTGTGATTGCTCGCGGTGCTCGCAATCAGTATTTAGTACGCTCACTATGTTCGCTGTTAGTATTTAGTACGCTCGCAAGGCTCGCTTTTAGATATTAGACGCTAGATCGTTCGCTGCGCTCACTGTTAGATTTGATCCTTCTGGAGTAAAGAATCACCATTTGGATTATAGCCTTATTTACATTAAACGTTTGAAATCCAGAGTCTAAGGCCTAAGGTCTAGCGTCTAGCATCTAAGGAAAGTCATATCTCCCCTCCTCGCAAATAAGAGCTAAACAAATCAGCGAAATTGAAGCCTTCCTCAATTCTTTCTTTATTTAAGCGAGAATGCTCAGCCAAGGCCCATAAAACCATTTCCATTAAAAAGTAGTGGCTGTCTTTTGGGGCTTCCGCCTGATAGGCTTCTAGTAATTGCTTTAAGGGCGATACCTTATTAAGGTGATCCTGATATTCTTTATCGGTCCAATTAAAGTGCATGTCCAAGGTTTTACCCTGACTAAACCAATCGATTAGAGATTTATAAGGGTTTTGCTGATCGCTGCTTTTAAGATCTTCCAGGGCTGGGAAGTATTCGGGTAGTAAACTACGAATGGCAGCGCCAATAAGGTTTTCGGCTACAATGCCAGCACCTTCTTGTTCACCTT
>CATMQD010000341.1 GCA_950073045.1 uncultured Flavobacteriales bacterium
CCTTGGTGAGAAGGCTTCTTATCCTCAAAAACTAAAGCTGTATTCTATTGCGATGGGCCTTTATCTCTTGGAAGTCTTAAATGAACTTCTGATCTGGCAAGGTGGCTGGGGACAAAGGCTCCATTATTACACCCAAGTGAATTTATTTGCCTCTATGGGAATGTTTTGGGGATTCTTGTACTTTTCTTTTCGATTTCTGGCCCTTATTTTTCCTATTCGCTACGCCTACTTATGGTTTAAATTGAAATCAATCACCCCCTCTAACAATAAGAAGTACTTATGATTATCACAAAAAACTTTTCCATTTGGAGGGTGCTGCAGTTTTCGGGGCACCATTTTCCGTGGCTCATCATTTGGATGACCGCGGTAGTAGCCCTCTACGAGTTTCAAGGCAATCACTGGATGTTTATTCCTTGGCTGCCGGTTTCTATTATTGGTACAGCAGTAGCTTTTTATGTGGGCTTTAAAAATAATAGTGCCTACGATCGGATGTGGGAAGCTCGAAAAATTTGGGGCGCCATTGTTAATAGCAGTCGTTCTTGGGGGAATATGATTATCAATTTCGCGGTAGATTCTAAGACCGCGAATACGCCAGCTAGTGATTTTCACAATCGATTAATTTACCGCCATATTGCTTGGCTTTATGCCCTTCGCAGTCAGCTTTTAGTAAGCACTCCATGGGAGCATTCCCAGCAAAAAGGCATGGTAGGTATTTATGCTCGGCGATATCAAAGGAAATTTGGGGTGGGTTTAATAGATGATGAAGTAACTCAGGTAGAATTGGAGCGTTTTCTACCAAAAGAGGAGTATGAGCCCCTAATACAAGCTAAAAACACCGCTACTCAAATTATATTTAAACAAGGTGTTGATCTTAAGACGCTGCATGAAGAAGGCTATATCGACGATTTCCGACACATGGAATTGCAAAAGGTATTGAACGATTTCTATACCCATCAAGGGAAAAGTGAGCGAATCAAAAAATTCCCTTTGCCTCGGCAATACGCCAATATGAGCTTCATTTTTGTTGGAATCTTCATTTTTTTGATGCCTTTTGGCTTAGTACCCGAGTTTGCCAAATTTGGCGATTACGGAATATGGATGTCGATTCCCTTCCTGGTAATTGTAGCTTGGCTTTATGTGGTGATGGAGATCGTGGGCGATTATTCCGAGAATCCTTTTCAGGGGATGGCCAATGATATTCCGATGCTATCGCTCTGTAGAACCATAGAAATTGACCTACTACAAATGCTTGGGGAAGAAGATTTACCGCCCACAATTGAGGCTAAAAAAGGTATTTTAATGTAGCTTTAATGCATTACAAGCAGGGGATAAGAACATTTTGAGCTAAGCACTTATTAATGAGTAAACTGAAAAAGGAATTTCAGAATTTATTCCGTCGCAATGATGCGATATTTAACTTTATAGAAGAAGAGGCCTTAGATGGCATCGCCTTTCGGGAGCTTGGTGGTGAGCAAAGAATCTGGGCCGATCAACGTTTTTGGCGAAATCTAGATTTTAAAGCTTCCAAGGTAAAAGACGATTTAGACTTTTGGCAAGAACGCCTGAAAACGGAAGATCGGGAGCTTGAATCCCAGTGTTTTGAGGCTCATTGTGCCGACCCTACTAATAATCCTTACGATCTTATTTTACGCTTTCACCATCGCGATGGAAGTATGGTATGGATGCAGGCCATCGGCAAGATTATTCAAGATGAGAATACTTCGCTTAAACGGATGATTATCGCCTTTAAGGAGATCACCGCATTAAAGCGACAAGAGGAGTTTTTAAGTCGCTCCTCGGAAATAGCGCGTATCGGTTTTTACGATTGGAATATCCGCGCTAAGCATTTACATTGGAGCAAGGTTACCAAGGAAATTCATGCTGTGCCAGAGGATTTTAAACCCGATTTTAGGCAGGCCATTAAGTTCTATAAAAGTGGAAAGTCACAGCAGAAAATCACCGAACTCATCGACCGTGCCTTGCATTATGGTGAGTCCTTCGATACCGAACTGCAAATTGTAGATCAGGAGGGCAAGGATAAATGGGTAAGAGTGGTTGGTGTGCCTGAAATTCAAGAGGGCCGAACGATTCGTTTATACGGACTATTCCAAGATATCGATCTTCAAATTCGCACCCAAAATGCTATTCGCTCCGAGCGAAGTTTATACCGACAAGTATTAGAGGGAGCTAGCCTCGGTGCCTGGGATTGGGATATTGACTCCGATCGGATGACACTTAATCGTAGAGCCGCAGAAATGCTGGGTTTCGAACTAGAGGTTATGCGGCGTGAAGGTCAGGTTTATTGGTTCGATCTCGTTCATCCCGATGAACAGAAGCGCCTTAAACAGGAGATTCAGGATTACCTCGTGGGGAGAAGTGATCGTTTCCAAGTAGATTGTAGATTGCAAAAAGCCAATGGTCATTACCGCTGGTTATCCATCAGCGCAAAGCTTTTTCAACCCGATTTGCATTTCGATCGACCTCGTTTGGTAGGTGTGTGGAAGGATATCCATTTTGAGAAGCAAAAGATGGATTATTACAGCACCTTTATTCAAGAGGCGCCTTTGGCCATCGCCATGTTC
>CATMQD010000342.1 GCA_950073045.1 uncultured Flavobacteriales bacterium
GTAAGTGGGCACCACATCCATATTGCTGGCTATTATATCCGCTTCATGGCGCTCCCCTTTTACTAGCACGGCTTTCGCCTGATGGTTTTCCACTACAATTTCATCTACTGGACTATTAAAATGATACTGCACCCCTAAATCCTGCCCCAATCGATATAGGGCTTGAGGAATTTCATGCATTCCACCTTGCGGGTAAAAAGTACCAATATTATGCTCCAAATGAGGAATACTGCTCATTACCCCTGGCGTTTGATAAGGATCGCTTCCATTATAAGTGGCAAATCGATCAAACAGTTGAACAAGCTTCGCATTTTTTAGCTTTCGCTGATTTAGACTGTGCAAATTGGCTCCCAAGGCCAGATTGGGCATACGAATTACCGATGCCAAAGTATCGGTGCTTAAGTAGGATTTTAGTCGATGGAGACTCTTTTGTAAAAATACCTTTTCGGTATAGCGATAGATATAAGCCGATTTATCGAGATAGTTTAATACTCGCTTGGCTGGTACCTTCAATTTTGTTTCCACTTCATCAGCGAAAGCTTTTTGATCGGCATGGGCTATTAAAGTGGTGCCATCTTCCCAAAAGTAATGGCAAGCTGTATCCTTTTTGTAATAGTTAAAATAGTCGCGTGGATTTTTACCGCATTCCCGAAAAACTTCATCTACCAAATGAGGAAGGGTAAATAGAGAGGGCCCCGCATCGAAACGGTAAAGCGCATTTCCAATAACGCTCATTTTACCGCCTGGCTTTTCGGCCGCTTCAAATACTTGTACCGAATTTCCAGCAGCGGCCAATCTTACCGCAGTGGCGAGGCCGGCAATACCCGCTCCTACTACAATTGCTTTTTGGGACATGATCTTAATCTAGGCTAAAAACCTTTAAAGTGCTCGCTTGTTTACAGGCTATGACAAAGATTTTGAAAAAAATTCAAGACTTAAGTCCACCCGCCAAATGGCTCTTAGCCTTTGTTGGCTTTGCTTTTGCTCTGTCCTTTCTTTTTGCTCCTGAGCCACAGGTAGTTGATTATGAGGCGGTGAGTTTTAATACCACCAGCGATTCGCGGCTTTATTTTAATAATGTACGCTCCTACTTTTATAAGATAGATCGCTTCAGCAAGAAGCCTATGCAGATATTCCGGCTTAAACGTAGGGTTCCGGAGCGCGATTCATTAAGCATTAATTTTAGTATTGCTCATTATCCCGGCGCCGAACAAGCATTTATAATAGTAGAACCTGGAAAGGCTTATGAACAATGTGACAGCTTAGTCGTTAAATTTGACAAATACCCTGATTCAGAGCCTCTTAAATTAATCAATGGAGAGCAGCAATTTAAGCTAGCCGCCAAAGTTTATTCATCACTATTAGAAGACAGCGGCATTTTTCTCTGTTGCGGATCAGACACTCTTCAGAGGCTATATCAGGACAAATCTTCCCAGCTCGATGCTGAAATTGTATTGGAGGATTATTTCAAGTTAACCTTAAAAAATTGAATGATGAGTGATTATTTGCGGTTTGGAAAACCAATTTCAAAGAGAAACGGTCTTTTATTGGCTGGTTTCTTAATTCTATTCTTTTTAGCCATGCGGGCTCTAGGATTGGCCCATGAGTATTATTTACGGGTATTTAATGCCGTTATTTTAATGCTTGTAATCGGACTTAGTGTTTTACGCTACCGTTCGAGTTTAACCGAAGAACGTTATGGGAGTTTCTTCGATCTTTATAAACTCGCTCTCCGTACTTCCTTTATAGGAGTGGCCACTTTTAGTGTTTTCTTGGCCTTTTACCTCGACTTAATCGATCCCACTTTTATGATGGAAATTCAGGAACAAGAAAGTCCTGGACCTTATATGTCACCCATTAGCGCTGCCGGTATTGTATTTATCGAAGGTTTTGGTTCCTCCTTTATTTTCAGTTATTTAGTAATTCAACTACTGAAAAAACCAACTGTACAATTTGAAAGTCAAGAGGCTTAAGCCCTACAACCTAAAATAAAAACATAGCAGATTAAAACCCTTGTTAATCAATTGATTGATTAACAAGGGTTTTGTTTTGAGCTCTATTAGCGTGCTTAGGTATAGTTCTACTTAAAAGAGAGCAATTCTCTAAATTGCCAGAGCTAAACTCAAAACCTGAACTCGATGTCTTTAAGTCAGAAAATTAAGACGCATTTTACACTTGCAATGCTGCTCTGCCTAAGCGCATGCTCAAGTATCGATTGGGGCAATATAAACGCTGGAATCCCCTACTATTTCCCAAAGGAAAGTATTTCAGAATTTGAAATGCATTGGAGTAAGCCAAAGGATGAGGAGCTTTATTCGAACATGTCGATTATGGATGGCGATACCAATTACACCTATTTTACTAATAAAGGTCCCGATCGATCTCTTAATCGATATTATTCTCGGTTCCTTTTTCAATTAGAAGAACCAGTCCTTTATAAAAGAACCGAGGGGCGTGTAATTCGTTTATTGGCCCTTCGCTGCTGGGAGGAACCTTTTGTTCTTCGTATTGAGCATTTTGGGGATGAAGTGCGTATCTACACAAAAATTGGTAGCGGACG
>CATMQD010000343.1 GCA_950073045.1 uncultured Flavobacteriales bacterium
CCAATACACATTGGTACCGCTTAAACTGGGAAACTTCCCTTGGGCAAGCATGCCGTGCAAACTATGTCCGAATTCGTGGAAAAGGGTTAATACCTCATTAAAGGTTAATAAGGATGGGGTGCTCTTTCCGGGCTTGGTGAAGTTACAAACGATGCTTACATGCGGGCGCTGATCTCCCTCAGTGGTCATTTTTTGTGAACGATAGGAGGTCATCCAAGCGCCATTGCGTTTTCCTTCGCGGGGGAAGAAATCAGCGTAGAAAATCGCGAGGTGACTACCATCGGCGTTTTTCACCTCATAGGTAATTACATCGGGATGGTATTTCTGAATATCCTTTCTTTCCTCGAAAGTGATTCCATATAATTTCTTTGCTACAGCAAAGGCCCCATCTATAACCCGATTAAGCTCGAAATAGGGTTTTAAGAGATTGTCGTCTATCTGGTAGCGCTCTTGTTTCAATTGCTCTTTATAATAAGCAAGGTCCCAAGAGTTTAACTTGTCTATGGCATCCTTAGCCTTAGCATAGGCTTCTAATTCGGCTAATTCCCTTTGCGCGGCCGGGAAAGCTACTTCTTGCAGTTTAGCGATGAAGTCCCAAACTTCTTCCGGGGAGCGCGCCATGCGCTCACTGAGGATATAATCGGCATGACTCTTATAAGAAAGTAAAGTGGCTCTTTCGTGACGCAGGGCTACAATTTTCTGAATGCTCTCTTGATTATCGTATTCATCGCCTTTAAAGGCCTTGCTACCATAATCGATGGAAAGCTTTTTACGCAAGTCGCCATTATGCGCATAGGTCATAAATGGAATATAGCTCGGTGCCTGCAAGCCAATAAAATACTTTCCTTCTTGTCCTTTGGCCTTCGCCTCTTCAGCGGCCGCTTCTTTGGCATAATCGGGTAAACCGGCTACTTCATCCTCATTAAGGAAAAGCGCGTAACGGTTAGTTTCGGCCAAAACATTTTCGCCAAACTGTAAGCTTAGCTGGGCCAATTCCTGATCGATATTACGCAGGCGCTTTTGGTCTGCTTCGTTTAAGAGGGCGCCATTGCGTTCGAAGGAGCGGTAGGTTTTATCTAGCAGCATGCGCTCTTCTTGGTCTAGCTTCAGCTGATCAGCCTGAGCATAAACCTCTTTAACCCTTGCAAACAAAGTCGGGTTAAGGATTATATCATTGCGATACTCGCTTAGCAAAGGCGAAAAGTCGCGGGCTAGCATTTGAATATCCTCATTGGTTTCCGCAGAATTTAAATTGAAAAAGATTTCTGCAATGCGCGAAGCACGCTCACCGGCATTTTCGAGAGCAACGATGGTATTTTCGAAGCTTGCCGCTTCTGCTTGTTTGCAGATTGCCTCTACTTCCGCTAAGCCTTCCGCTGTAGCCTGCTTTAAAGCAGGTAAATAATGTTCGGTTTTAATTTCTTCGAAGGGGGTGGTGCCAAATGGGCTATCGAATTCCTTTAATAAGGGATTAGTCATATTCTAAATTTGCGGACAAAGTTACATTTTGCTTTTGGTAAGATTAGGCCTAAAAATGAAGGTATCGGCGGAATTGATGGCTTCTAAGCTACCTTTGTCGAAAATTCTCAAATGACCGCTAAAGAATCTCAGCAAGAGCTAGTGAAATTGTGGCAAGAATGCCGTAAGGAGCTGGAAGACCTTTTTTACTATTGTGAGGAGGAAGACTTGAAGAAACGTCTGCCGAAGAAAGGATCTTGGTCTATTACCGAGGTGTTGTTTCACATCAATTTGGTGAACGGTCATTATTTAAAGGGCATGCCTAAGCCCGAGAGTTTAGCTTCCGCTGATGAGGGTCGCAGTTTAAAACGCAGCTTTATTGGTAAACAATTGGAGAAATCCATGCGGTTGAAATCGGATGGGAGCATGAAAATGAAACTAAAGAGTCCATCGGTTAGTGATCCCATTAAGGCACAGAAACGCGGTCATGCCGCGGTAGAAAAGGTTATTTTCCGCGAGGTATTAACTGATCTTGATCAAATTAAAAGTTATATTGATTTAGTCGCGGACAAGAAATTGGAAGCGGCCAAAGTTCCCAGTCTCTTGCCTATTCTAAAACTCAATGCGGCGGATGTACTCTTTGTAACCTTGGTACATGAGTTACGCCATCTAGCGCAAGCACGCCGGATCTTGGAAGCTTAACAAAGTGCTATTCTGTTGGGCTTGAGTGGCTCCTAAAAAATATCGGTCAGAACTGGAACACAGATTGAAGGATTAAAGGATTTCCAAGATTGAGGAAAGCACATATTGTGCAAAGAATTCTATATTAAGCACGCACAAAAGTCTCACGTTTCATGTCTCAAATCTCAGGTCTAAATAAAAGGAACACAGAAAAAGGGATGAACGGATCTCCAAGTTTGAGGAGAACCCATGTTGTGTAAGGATTCTATATCAAGCACGCACAAAGTCTCACATCTCATATCCCACATCTGGTCATTAGGAACACAGAAAAAAGGATGAACGGATCTCCAAGTTTGAGGAGAACCCATGTTGTGTAAGGATTCTATATCAAGCACGCACAAAGTCTCACA
>CATMQD010000344.1 GCA_950073045.1 uncultured Flavobacteriales bacterium
CTTGAAGGTAAAGACTTCATTTGGCAAGATGCTAGTGGTAAAACCTATGCCGTTCCTTTGCTTTCCGCTGAAACTGGTCATTTTATCTTTGATGTTTCTCATTTGGCCGCAGGGGAATATCTTTTAGGATGGAGTTCTGCCAAATCGGGAGTGGTGAAAATTACCATACTATAACTACGTTTGGGGGCATTAAATTAGCTATGGCGGAAGACAAACCTAGATTAGCCCGGCTAACCGGTATTATCACCTATTTACAATCTGGAGGAATCATCACCGCTAGGCAGATTGCCGACAAATATGATATTAGCATCCGCACTGTATATCGCGATATCCGCACTTTAGAACAGTCGGGAATACCCATTATAAGTGAAGAAGGAAAAGGTTACTCCCTGATGGAGGGCTATAAACTTCCACCGGTGATGTTTAGCGAGGAAGAGGCCCTGGCTCTAATTATGGCCGAGCAGCTTATCGCTAAAAACAAAGATCAATCCTTAGTGGCGCAGTATCAGAATGCCATCATCAAAATTAAATCCGTCCTCCGGCTATCGCAGAAAACTCAAATTGAGCTTTTGGAACAACGCATTCAAGTGCGAAACAATAGCGAGAATGAAAAGTCGAGCGATTTATTAATTAGCATTCAATCGGCCATTGCCAATTTCCAATTAATGGAGATGGAATACTGCTCTTTAGATAATGTGCTTAGCTCCAGAAAGCTAGAACCCTTTGCAGTATATACCACCAATGGCAATTGGGTAATGATTGCTTTTTGTCGTCTCCGTAAAGATTTCAGAGCTTTTCGCCTCGATCGTATTCAAAGCTTACAAGCACTTCCCGAACACTTTGAGCCACATAAAATCAGCCTCGAGGAATACTTAGAAAGCTGCCGCGAAAAATATTCTCCAAGCCCTGACATACCCTTGTCATAAGGTGGAGCCATCTTGCGGTAAATTAAAACACACTAAGATGCAAAAGGTAAAAATTGAAGCTTTTCAGGTGATTGGAATTTCAATACGCACCACTAATGAAGGCGCTAAAGCAGAAGCGGAAATCGGACAATTGTGGCAAGATTTCATGGCTAAAGACATTCCCTCTAAAATCCCTAATAAGCTTAATACCAATATTTACTCTATCTACACCGATTATGAGAGCGATCATCGACAAGGCTATACCGCGGTATTAGGCTGTGAGGTTTCCACATTGGAAGAAATTCCAGCCGGCATGATTGGTTTGGAGGTCGCTGGGGCTACTTATTCAAAAAGCTCGGTTCGAGGTGATTTACAGCAAGGGATTATTGTGGAGCATTGGAATACCATTTGGAATCAAGATCTAAATCGGGCCTATACCACCGACTTTGAAGTTTTTGGCGAAAAAGCTCAGGACCCAAGGGATGCCGAAGTGGATTTCTATATCGCCTTAAAAGAATAGCATGGCTAAGCTTAAAGTTTACAGTAAACCTGAGGTGAATGCCGTTTTCGCAAAATATCCGGCAGGCATTTCCGAGAAAATGCAGCATTTAAGAAAGTTAGTGATTAAAGTAGCGGAAGAATCTGACTTAGAGAGTTTGGAAGAATGCCTAAAGTGGGGAGAACCGAGTTATATCAGTAAAAAGGGTAGTACCATTCGAATGGATTGGAAGCCTAAGTACCCCAATCAATATGCACTCTATTTTCAATGTAGCAGTCGCCTAGTAGCAACCTTTAAATTGGTATTTGGTGATCTATTTAAATACGAAGGCAATCGTGCTCTGGTATTTTCCTTAGACGAAAACCTTCCTGAGCTAGAATTGAAACAATGTATAAATACCGCGCTATTTTACCATCAGCGCAAAGACTCACTTACCTTAGGTCTTTGAGAAATATACCGAGCCACAGAATATGAAAAGTCCCTTCCGGAAAATTGTTCCCTTTCTATTTAGCGTACTGAGTTTGCGATTATTACTCTCCCTTATTGGCCAAGACTTAATACACTCTGTATTTCCGGCGTGGAATTCCGCGCTTAATGGAGGAGCTGTCCTAAACTGGTGGACGATCTTCCTAAGCTTCTTCTCTTTAATATTGCTTGGACTATTTCAACTTTACGATGTATTTTTAAAGAGCCTAATAATCAAGCTTCGAGGAACTGGAGCTAAGGATTAAATAGACTAAGCATGGAAGAGAAAGACTATCGCAGTTTATCCGACGAAGACTTAAAAACTGAAAAGGAAAGGCTTAAAAAGTCTAAGCTTAGTCATGCCCTGCTTATTGGTTTCTTAGGAGGAATCTTCCTCTTTGCTCTAATTGGTGTTATTATGGCTGCAGACCTCAATTTCGGTTTCTTGATTGCCCTTTTTATCCCCCTTTATTTCATTCGGAAAATGCTTAAAAACTCTACAAGTAGTAAAGAACTGGAAGAGGTGCTTAAAGAAAGAGGACTGAACTAAAAGCTTTAAAGCCATGCCTATTCAATTCTTTAAGAGGGCCAGTTTATTAATCGGCATTAGCCTTCTTGCTGCTTGTACTTACAGCGAGGGAGACTGGCGAGCTACAGTGGGCGACTGCGACGAGATT
>CATMQD010000345.1 GCA_950073045.1 uncultured Flavobacteriales bacterium
CCTCTTGGGCATGGTAGTTACCCTGTGGCAGGCCATGATCAAAAACTTTACTAATCAAAACTTGATTTCGAGCGGGCACAATATCTAGGTCTTCACCAGGCATCCCAAAGGCATTAGTACAATATAATAATCGATCGCAGATCCAGTTTCCAGCCGTGGTTTCTAGCCTCCAAGCTTGGTCTTGATGGTGATCAAAAACTTCAACGCCCTTTAAAATTTTAACCCCTAATTCTTGGGCCTTGCTTTGTAAAACGTGTAGGGCCTTGGCGGGATGTAATTGCGACTCAAGTGGACTGTAAATTGCACCAATGCCAGTTTTTAAGTTCGCGGGAATTGCACATTCTTTAAAAAGAGTCTTCCCTAAAGATAGGTTTCCAAGGCTTTGATTTATTTCATTAAGGGCATTTAAAGATTCCTGCCAAGCTTCCTCCTCTCCCTTTAAGTAAACTTCGGTACCACCGTGGTTTTGCCAATCCATGTGTTCTACCTCGACTAAGTCTCTTAAGAAAGCTAAACCTTCTAGCCTTTGACTAACTAGCGCCAAGGCTTCATTAGCCCCCATTAATTTAATATCCGATAAAATTTCGCCAATCGTGCCGTAACAACCGAAACCAGCATTTTTAGAACTCGCACCTTCGGCTTCTATTCCCCGCTCGAGCACCTGTATGCGCCAATTGGGAAATTTAAGGGCAGCATGAATGGCCGCCGATAAACCAGTAAAGCCAGCCCCAACAATAATTAAATCGCTTTTCTGTGGGAAAAATTCGCGCTCCCAGTACGACCAAGTCTTTTGGAACATTGTCGCTAAGTTAAGAAGCCTTTATATTTTGTTGAGGCTGATATTTATCATTCTCTCGCCGATAAATCTCCCGTAATATCGTAGTAGAAAACGTGATTATCTAGACCATGAAAAACCGTCAAGTACTTTTCCCTACAGACTTCTCTGAAACCAGCGCACAATGCCTCAATACCGTACTTCCTTTTCTTAGTCAAGGAAAAAATCAATTGGTAATTGTACATGGGGCACAACGCAAACGAAAATCACTTGCGGCCGATAAAGTGGCTGTGCAGGAAGCCTTCGACAATTTTGCTAGTGCATGTCCTTTACTTAAAGAAATAGAATTTGAGTTCCGCTGGGACTTTAAAGTATCCCGTGACTTTATTCTGCAAGAGTCTGATAAGGTGGAATGCGACATGATTATTATGCCCACCAATGGTGCCAAAGGATTAGATCGCTTATGGGGTAGTAGAACAGAATCGGTGGTGAGAGATGCTATTGTACCGGTTATTGTATTGCCCATTGGTGCTGGCCTTCATGAGATAAACAAGATAATTCTCGCGGTTGACTTTGCGGATGTTAGCTGCGATCATCGGCTATTGCCTCTCCTACATATTGCCGACCAGATGAAAACGGAAATAGATGTATTAACCATCAATCGTAAGGAATCGCAATTAAGTCGGAAGGAAAAACTCCATCGAAAGCAATTAAAATATCGCCTAGAAGAATTCCCGCATCGCTTTAGTACACATTTCGAAAATGAAGTGGGTGATGGCCTAATTAAATACGCCAAAGATCATCAGGCTTCCTTAATCGCGATTATGCCTCATGACTACCACTTTGTAGAAAGCCTATTTCACGAAAGTCTTTCTCGGAAAATGATTTACGAAAGTCCCATTCCCCTTTTAATCTTAAAATAATGAGTCCAGCCTTCGAAAACCTCGAGAAACTTAGTCAGGATCTATACCAAAAGCTCATCACCGATGCTGAGGCGGAGATTGCTGAATTGCAAGAAAAAGCAGCAGCCAAACGCGAAAAGCTTTTACAAGAAGCAAAGGCGGAAGCGGAACAATACCGTAAAAATGCGGAACGAGAATTAGACCTACAAAAGGAGCGCAAGCAGCAAGAACTGCAACAAGCGGCCTTATTAGTAAAGTCTAAGCTTAATAAGGATTTGCAAGCCTTTTTAAAGGGGTCAATTATTCAAAGACCATTAACAAATGCTATGCAGTCGGAGTCCTTCATTCAAAACATGATTTTGGAACTCTTAGCTCAGTTCGATCCCACGAAATATGAGCTACTCTGGCCTGCCAATTGGGAGGAAAAATGGCTAGATCAAATTAGAGCCAAAATGCCCGAATGGACCTTTAAACTTGATGAACAGCATAAATTGCTCATCCGCGAAAGCGAGCAAGGATTAGAGTTTCATTTTAGTGAAGAGAGCTTCCAAAAGCTTTTGGAATCTTACTTCGATCGCGATTTGAAGGACTTAATTTTTAGTAATGACTGAGTATTATTATATCCTCAGCTCCATGCCAGACTTAAGTTTGGACAAAAGACCTTCGGAGGAAGATTTAGAAGAGGCTATTAATTTAATTCTCCGACAGTTAAGCGATGAAGATCAGCAGCAAGTGGCTTGGTTTTTCCGCCGAAATGATTTGTACAATCTTATTGAGTTTTGGCAGTTTGAGTTCGACCAACTTTTGCATCGCCCACTGCGAAAACCCCATAGTTTAGCTAGAGAGCGTTTAAAAAACATCCGTTTA
>CATMQD010000346.1 GCA_950073045.1 uncultured Flavobacteriales bacterium
CCGTTTTATCCGCCTGGTTCAAAACGATCCAATCACAATTCTTGGTATTCAACTTTTTCTGAGCATTAGCTTCAGCATTTTGCGTTTCTAATGCAAAGCCCACCAATAATTGATCTTCTGTTTTCGTTTGGCCTAAGGTCTTTAAAATATCCGGATTTTCAATTAGCTCCAGCTGCATAGTCCCGCCACTTTTCTTAATCTTTTGATCGGCTGGATTTTTAGGGCGATAATCAGATATAGCGGCACTTAAAATGGTCCAATCTGCCGAAGGAAAAGCTTTAGTACAAGCCTCAAACATCTGCTGTGTGCTTTCTACACGTTCAATGTTTATAGACGGATTCCTTGTGTCCACAGAACTTGGTCCTAAAACCAAATGCACCTTTGCGCCCAAATTAGCAGCCGCTTCGGCTAATGCCATTCCCATTTTGCCGGAAGATCGATTGCCAATAAAACGAACTGGATCAATAGCCTCGTAGGTAGGTCCGGCATTAATAAGGATCCTTTTGCCATGCAAAGGGGATTTTGCTAAAAGATCTTCTTCTACCTTGCTAATAATAGTTTCAGGTTCGGCCATCCGTCCTTTACCTTCCAATCCCGAAGCTAGTTCTCCACTTTCGGCCGGAATTAAAACATGACCAAAAGATTCAAGCTTAAGGATATTCTCCTTACTAGCCGGATGTTTATACATGTCAAGGTCCATGGCTGGGGCAAAGTAAACCGGACATTTGGCAGAGAGGTAAACCGCCATTAGGAAATTATCCGATTGACCATTAGCGATTTTAGCCATGGTATTTGCGGTAAGAGGAGCTAAAATCATTAGGTCAGCCCAAAGAGCAAGTTCTACATGATTATTCCATTGTCCATCCTCAGCATTAGCATCAAAATATTCCCAATAAACGGGGTTCTTGCTAAGCGTGGACAGACTTAATGGAGTTACAAAATCCCTAGCAGCAGGGCTTAAAACCACGCGTACCTCGGCCCCTGCCTTTATGAGCAGTCGCACGAGGTACGTAGTTTTATATGCGGCAATACCACCGGTTACTCCCAGTAGTACTCTTTTCCCGCTAAGCATTGCTTAGTCTTCTTTTTGCTCTTCGCTTGGACGACGGAAATAAATTTCGTCTTTTTCCCATTCGGTTGCAGCGATGTGATGAGGCTTAGGAAGTCCTTCGTAAAAACGAGATACTTCAATTTGCTCTTTGTTTTCGAAAATCTCTTCTAGGTTTTCGTTATGAGTAGCAAACTCATTCAGCTTTTCATGCAATTCTACTTTCAAGTCTTCTGCAATTTGATCTGCGCGCTTTGATAAGATAGATACTGCTTCGTATACATTACCGGTAGGACGATCAATATCATTGTGATCGCGGGTAACGGTATTTTTAGGTGCTTCTACTCTTTTAAAGTCCATTAAAAGAAAATTTAGGATTGAGATTTAAGATCGGAAATAACCGGGTCGATATTAGCAAAAACCTTTTCAAGGGTTTTTAAATAATTGCTTTCTGGAAAGTACTCTTTGAATTCCAAATAGGCCGTTCGACTTTCGATATAACGCTGTAATTGCTTTTCGCTAATACTTTTTTCGGCTAAACGGTAGGCCGCTAAACACTTACGGAACATGGCTTCCTCGCGATATTCTGTATCTGGATAGTCGTCAATAACATTATTAAAGCTAACTACCGCAGACTGATAGTATTCCATATGGTAATACTGTAAAGCCCGCTCATAAGATTTACGTTCTAATTTGGCGCGTAATTCCTCAATCAGCTCATTGGTGCTTAAAAGCATTTCACTGTTGGGGTAAAGGTTAGCGAATAACTGCAAATCATTAATCGCCTTAAAGGTGTAATCCTGGTCTAAACTGTAATCTGGAGATTCCAAATAATGACAATAACCTACCATATAATAGGCCATCTCCGTTTTTGGATGATTTGGGAATGTCTTAGCGAAGTTCTTGAAGTGGTATGCTGCAAGGATGAAATCCTGTAGTTCAAAGCTGCACATTGCGTAATAATAATACACATCTGCCGCTTTCTCAGAACCGCGATAAAGCACTAAAAGCTCATCAAATAAAGGATATGCCTTTTCGTATTCCTCTGCTTCATAGTATTCTACGGCTTTCTCGTATTTAAAATCCACATTAGGACTTTTAAGCACCTTCTGGTACTCATTACAAGAAACCGCATTGAAAACGATTAGTAGGCCGAAAAGCTGTAAAAGAGTCTTCTTCATAAATCAGCTTGCAAAAGTAAGAATTACAATGGAATAACGCTAGCGCTCTTAATTAGTGTAATTGCGGCTCGCTTGGAGCTTTAATTAATAAGTCTTGGCGATCTAATATATTGATGATCAGTTGCTCTGGATCTTCAATTTTAAGATTGGTTTCTTCTTGCTCACCATAAGCCCAGTCTTGTAAAAGTTGTACGGTCCTGAAATTGAGATCAGTAGCCGAGGGAACACCTAAACGTTTTAAAGCGGCCGCATTGCAATCTTGCTCCTATTGACCCTTAATCGGAATCACAAAAA
>CATMQD010000347.1 GCA_950073045.1 uncultured Flavobacteriales bacterium
GACCGCGTCTTAATACGAAAAATGCTCATCTATGCTAGTCCCTTGGTAATTGCGGGTATGGCAGGAGTGGCTAATGAAAAGGCTCAATTTCAATTTATGAAATACTTGCTTCCAGAGCCGCAAAACAAGGAGGCGATGGGAGTATTTAATGCCATGATGAAGATTGCCACTTTTATGGTGCTCTTTATTCAGGCTTTCCGTTTTGCTGCCGAGCCCTTCTTTTTTAGTGGAGAGGGGGATTTTAAAACTAAGATGGCGCGCGTAATGCGCTATTTCGTAATGGTTCAGAGCTTAATCTTTTTAGGCTTGGTTTGCTTTACCGACTTTTTACAATGGACCCATTTTATAGATCCCAAATTTTGGGAGGGCTGGCATGTGGTGCCCATCTTGCTATTTGCAAACCTTCTTTTAGGCATCAACTTCAATTTAAATATCTGGTACAAGCTGGAGAACCGCACCAAAATGGGAGCCTATATTAACTTCTTTGGCTTGGGCTTTACCATTGTTAGCAATTTACTGCTGGTACCGGCATTTGGCTATACGGGAGCCGCACTAGCCACTTTAATCAGTTATGGTGCAACAACAATGTACTCCTATCACCTCAATCAAAAACATTCACGCACCAGCTATCCTTTGCGAGCAATTGGTTTATACCTGGTGCTTTCCGTTATTGGTGCAGCGCTTTCATTCTACATTTTCGACCACCATTGGGTGGCGGGATTAATTATTTTCAGCCTTTACAGCAGCCTCTTGATTTGGCTAGAATGGCCTCAAATTAAAAACCTCAAATTACATGAGTTCCGTAAAAGTCATTAATAAATCGCCCTACCCTTTACCCGAATACCAAAGCGAACATGCTGCTGGTTTAGACCTGCAAGCGGTTTTGGATAGCGCCATAGAATTGGCTCCCTTAGAAAGGGTACTCATAAAAACCGGCATTTTTATGGCCTTAGAACCGGGCACCGAAGCACAGGTTAGGCCACGGAGTGGCTTGGCCCTAAAAAAAGGATTAACTGTACTTAATAGTCCAGGAACTATAGATGCCGATTACCGGGGCGAAGTAGGTGTAATACTCGTAAACCTTTCTAATGAAAAGGTTCGCATTGAACCCGGTGAACGCATTGCCCAATTGGTTTTAGCCAAATACGAAAGTATTAATTGGCAGGAAGTAGAAAGCTTAGATGAAACCGCGCGTGGCAGTGGTGGATTTGGTAGCACCGGACACTAAAGAATTAAAGCTTAGATAATACCCTAGAAATTAGGCAAAAGCTATTTTTGTGCTTAACATTGTTTTAAAACAAACCAAATAGAATGAAAATTATCGTTCCCATGGCTGGCCGCGGTAGCCGCCTTCGCCCCCATACTCTTACCGTTCCCAAGCCATTGATTCCTATCGCCGGTAAACCAATCGTTCAAAGGTTGGTAGAAGACATCGTAAAAGTTGCTGGCGAAGAAGTGGATGAAATCGCTTTTATTATTGGTGATTTCGGAAAAGAGGTAGAAGAGAACCTAAAAAGTATCGCCCAAGGCCTAGGTGCTAAAGGCAGCATTTATACTCAAGATGAACCCCTTGGAACTGCACACGCCATTTTATGTGCTAAAGAAAGCATGGAAGGTAATTTAGTAGTTGCTTTTGCAGATACCTTATTCCGCGCCGATTTTAGCCTTGACGTTGAAAACGACGGGGTAATCTGGACCAAGAAAGTAGAAAATCCCAAAGCCTTTGGTGTAGTTAAGAAGGATGCGGATGGCATTATTACCGACTTCATCGAAAAGCCTCAAGAATTTGTTTCGGATGAAGCGATTATCGGTATCTACTATTTTAAAGACGGTGGCTATTTACGTGATGAGCTGCAGTACTTAATTGATAATGATATCCGCGATAAAGGCGAATACCAAATTACCAATGCCTTAGAAAATATGAAGGCCAAGGGTAGCAAGTTTACCAGCGGTACCGTAAATGAATGGATGGACTGCGGAAATAAAAACGTTACCGTTGAAACCAATGGCAAGATCCTCGGCTTTATTGATGATGAGGAAGACTTGGTAAGCCCTGAAGCCGAAATCGATAATTGCGAAATTATTCCTCCAGTTTATATCGGTGCTGGCGCAAAGCTTAGCAATAGTAAAATTGGTCCACGCGTTAGTATCGGTAAAAACACCGTAGTAAGCGATAGTACTTTAAGCGATGTTCTTATTCAGGAGGACAGCGAAGTAAAAAACGCTACATTAAGCAACTCCATGATTGGGAACAAAGCAAAATTTGACGGAAACTTTACCGAAATATCCATTGGTGATTACAGCGTTTTGGAATAAAATAATCCTATCAACTAGTTTGATTCTTATTAGTCTCAGCCTTTCTGCTCAATCTGAAATTGAGGGAGAAAGGCTGCGGCTTTTTAATGAGCAGTTCTTCGCCGCCGAAAACGCCAAGAACCGGGAAGAGTATGATAAGGCGATGGTTCTCTTTGAAGCATTGCATCAAAAAGACCCGGAGAATGCTTTGGTTCATTAC
>CATMQD010000348.1 GCA_950073045.1 uncultured Flavobacteriales bacterium
ATTAAGATGCAACCACAAGAAAATATTCAAAACTTAGCTTTGCCAAAGGCCTCCGCTACTATTGTGGATGAAATCGAGAAAATAACCACTCATGCTGGATAAACCAAATGTATATCTCATTGGAATTGGGGGCATCGGCATGAGCGCCTTGGCACGCTATTTCAAGCAATCGGGAAGAAAGGTTGCGGGATACGACCGTTATCGATCGCCCCTTTGTGAAGCCTTGGAAGAAGAGGGAATGAAGATCCACTATGAGGATGATATACAACAGATTCCCAAGAAATTTAGTGCAGAAGATTGTCTGGTAATTTACACCCCAGCTATTCCAGAGCACCATCAGGAGTTTAATCATTTTAAAGATCAAGGATTCACTTTACTTAAACGCGCTAAGGTCTTAGGTTTGATTGCCCAAAATCACCGGTGTTTGGCGATTGCTGGCACACATGGCAAAACCACCACCTCTAGCATGCTGGCCCATCTATTTCGTAATGCGGGCCTAGAAGTGAGTGCTTTTTTAGGCGGCATTAGCACCAATTATCAATCGAACTTTTGGGGTAGTGATGATACCGATCTTCTAATCGCGGAAGCAGATGAATATGATCGTAGCTTTTTAAACCTAAAACCTAGTGCTGCGGCCATCACTTCTACCGACGCGGATCATTTAGACATTTATGGCGAGGCCAATTCCCTGAAAGAAACCTTTAGTGAATTCGCAGATAGTGTTGGTGATTTTCTGCTTTTAAACGACCAAGCCGGATTAGAAGGAGGTTATAAATACGGTTTTGATAATCAGAACTCTTATTATGCCGATGCCGTTCGGGTAGAGGAGCATCAATATCATTTTGACTTGGTATATCCTCAAGGACGAATTCAGGATATCGCCATGCTATTACCAGGTCGGCATAATGTAGAAAATGCTGTTGCTGCCGGAGCCTTGGCTTTAAAATATGGTTTAAGTGATGATGATGTTAAGTCTGGACTAGAAAACTTTAAAGGGGTAAAACGGCGCTTTGAGTATCATATCCAAAAGCCAGACTTAATTTATATTGATGACTATGCCCATCATCCGCGGGAAATAGCTGCGCTGTATGAATCGGTGCGAGAGCTTTATCCGCAGCGGAAAATTACGGCAATTTTCCAGCCTCACCTCTACTCGCGTACCCGCGATTTTATGGATGACTTTGCTCAAAGTTTAAGTCCCTTTGACGAGGTAATTCTGCTGGAACTTTATCCCGCCCGTGAACGGCCCATTGCCGGAATAAACTCCTCGGCCCTCTTAGAGAAAATTGTAAATGATCAAAAATCCCTCTTGGCCCGACAAGAAATCCTCACCCGCTTTAGCGATGAGAAGCCTGAATTAATCTTAACCATTGGCGCTGGAGATATCGATCAATTGATAGGACCCTTAAAACTAGCACTGCTTAAATAATGAAGGTATGGCAGCAAATAGCATTGTGGTTAGCTGGGCTTAGTGCTTGGTTCCTACTTTTATCTAGCAGTCAAGGTGCCTATGAGCAGCTTCGGATGAATCATCTGCAGCTCAGTTTTGAAAACCGCCCAGGTCAATCTTTCCTCAGTTTAGCAGAAATGGAAGAATGGGTTTATGAAAGCCTGAATGACAGTAGTTCACAGCTTTCAGAAATTAACAAGGCAATGTTAGAAGAAAGCCTTGATAATCACCCTGCTATACAGAAAGCAGAAGTATATTCGAAGATAGATGGTAGCTTAAGGATAATGCTATGGCAACATGATCCATTAGCCCGAGTTATCCATAAAAAAGGTTCTTATTATTTATTAGAAGATGGCTTAAAAATGCCTTTAAGTAAACATTACTCTGAAGAAGTTCCCTTGATTAGCGGCGAGCTGAATGATGAGGATCTGCGAGACCTGGCGCAATTTTGGGCCTCAATTCGCGGTGATGAATTCTATGATAATTTCTTCATTGGACTGGAATGTAACTCTAATAAAGAATGGACGCTTTTCCCACGCCAAGGGAATTTTAAAATACTATTAGGAAAAGCCACTGAGCTAAAGGAAAAACTGACCAAGCTAAAGGTCTTTTACACTAATGCTCCCGCTTTAAAAAATATAAACAAGCTCAAAGAGATCGACCTTCGTTATGAGGGTCAGCTTATTTGCCGCAAAAACTAAAACATGAATCCGGAAGAGATCGCAGTTGGATTGGATATTGGTACCACGAAGATCGTGGCCATGATCGGGCGGAAGAATGAATTCGGCAAGCTCGAAATCCTAGGTATGGGTAAAGCCCGCTCCTTAGGCGTACAGCGGGGAGTGGTTACCAATATTGTAAAAACCATCGAATCTATAAGTGTTCTAAAAGGAAAAGAGCCAACAAAGAAGTATAAAAAGTATATAGATGATGACACAGAAGGTGTTGAACTATGGGGTGAGTGTTATTCCATTGAGAATACCACTGAAATAGATCTTGGATTGGGTGGGGGTAGTATGGGGCTTACGGGAGAGATTCCTCCAGAGATAGGAAACCTAACAA